>JAGMBW010000118.1 GCA_023129535.1 Desulfobacterales bacterium | reverse complement strand
CCGGTTTTCGTTCAGGCACTAAGTACGAATTTATTAAGCGAACGATGAGATATATGCGTTTCTATACGATTATATGGGCTTTTGTGTTATAGGAAAAGCCCATGTTTTTCGCGGCATATTTCTGGAGCATTCTTTTTGCGGTGGCGCTTTGGTCACCAGCTACATTTGCAGGCGACTTTTCAGTTCGCGGAGGGCCCGATCTTCCCTATCACATCAAGGCGGATTCTTTGAGCTATGATGATAATACCAAGCGTTACAGGGCTAGAGGTCGTGTAATCATCACAAAGGGTGATCAGTGCTTACGGGCAGATGCTGTGGACTTCAACGCGGAAACCATGGACGCTGAGGCCTGGGGTAATGTGCGCTTCACCTCTGGCGAGGATTGGCTCACCGGCACCCGACTTGAAATGAACCTGGATGCAGCTATCGGGACTCTTTACGATGGAACACTCTTTATCAAAGGGAGCCATTTCTACATACGCGGGGGCAAGATTGAAAAGACAGGCAAGGATTCATACCATATTGCTGATGGCGGCTTTACCAGTTGCGACGGAGATTCTCCGGCCTGGAAAGTGACCGGCAAAGACCTAAATGTCACAATAGATGGTTACAGCACAGTCAAGCATGTCGTTCTCTGGGCAAAGTCTGTTCCCGTGTTGTATGCACCCTTTTTGGTCTTTCCAGCCAAAACAGAGCGTCAGACCGGCTTCCTTGTGCCCCAGGTTTTTTATTCCGATCGAAACGGTTTTGAGTACAATCAGCCCTTTTTCTGGGCCATAAGTGAAAGTTCTGATGCCACGTTTTATGAATCCCACATGGCCCACCGCGGCTTCAAGCACGGGATTGAATATCGATACGTACTGGCGCCTGAAAGCAAAGGCGCTGTAATGTCTGACTTTCTTTACGACCGGCAGATTGATGATAGCACGACGCCGCAACACTCTGGAGGGTATCACTACGAGGGATTCAGGGGGGATGACGAGGACCGTTTAAATAGAAAGCGGTGGTGGTTCAGGATGAAAAACGACCAGGACCTTCCGGCTGGATTCAAAGCAAAACTCGATATCGACGTTGTGAGTGACCAGGATTATCTGCGCGAGTTTAAAAGTGGCTATACCGGTTTTAGAAGTACCGATTCTTACTTCCAGAAAGAATTCGGCAGAGACATGGATGATTATACGGATATGGTCCGGCTAAACCGATTGAACCTGAACAGAAACTGGGATCAGTATAGCTTGAACGCCGATCTTCGCTGGTATGACGACGTGATCACACGGAAAAATGACGATCCAGACTCCACCCTCCAGAGGCTGCCGCACATCCGGTTTGATGCCTCCAGACAGAAGCTCTCTGCCCAACCGCTTTACTTTGATCTGGAATCCTCCTATGACTATTTCTGGAGGGAGTATGGAGCAAGGGGACATCGGGTGGATTTGCACCCAAGGCTGTACTATCCGATGAGTCTTTGGGAATGCCTTGATTTTGAGCCCTCTGTTGGTTTGCGCGAGACCATCTGGCAGGTTGAAGAATATGGGGACGAGACGCCCAGAAAAGGGAATCGGTTGCTTTCGCGTGAGGTTGTTGATTTCAAGGCAGACCTTTCAACAGAAATCTCGAGAACATTCCACCTGAAAGGCAAAACCGCTGACAGGATCAGACATACGCTCAAGCCCCAGGTAGTCTATGATTATGTCCCCGTCCCGGCACAGGGGGACTGTCCTAACTTTGAGGGTATTGACCGCATAGAGAAAAAGAACGTTTTCACCTATTCCATCACGAACTATCTTACACTTAGGTCGATAAATCGTCACAACCGAGATCCGGAAACACATCCTGCACCTCCAGAAGGACCAGAACCGCCTGAGTACAGTTACCGCGATTTCTGTCGGATCAAATTTTCGCAAAGCTACGATATTACAGAGGCCAGGGGGGATAAAGGATCCGCTAATAAAAGACCCTTTTCCGACATCAAGGGAGAGTTAGAATTCAGGCCTTATGATTGCCTGGATCTGGATGGGGATGTGACCTGGTCGCCCTATGATGACGAATTCAAGAGCTACAACGCGATCCTGGCACTGTGTGATAGACGAGGAAATCGTGGATCCCTGGATTACCGATATACCGAGGGCAACAGTAAAAGCATTCTCACCAAAGTGCTTGTGAAACTTTTTGACCCCGTATCGGCCTACTGGGAACATGAGCGCAACCTCAAAGAGGGAAAGGACGTGGAAACAGTTATTGGATTTAGGTATGAGCCCCAGTGTTGGGCTTTGAATGTCAGCTTCACCTACGACAGGGCAATGGACACGCGAGAGTACTTTGTTGAGGTAAGCCTGTACGGACTTGGCAAGATCGGGCTGTAATATGGAACAAACTGACATGCATCCTGCCTGGTATGTGCTTCATACGCGGAGCCGTTTCGAAGAGGTCGTCTTTGATGGGCTTGACAGGAAATCCCTTGAGGCCTTTTTACCGAAGATAACGGTCATGAGCAAACGCCGGGACCGACGCAAGAAGATGCGGGTCCCTCTGTTTCCAGGCTACATTTTTGTAAAAAGCGACCTCAATCCCCACGAGCGCATCGAGATCGTGAAAACCCTTGGAGTGGTCCGTCTTGTTGGGAACAAGGACGGTCCGATATCCGTACCGGATGAAGCAATCGATTCCCTTCAGATCATGGTTGGCGGGGAAGACCCTGTAGAAACCGGCACACGGTTTCAAAAAGGGGATCGCGTCATGGTAGTGGAGGGCCCTTTTACAGGCGTGATAGGCACCTTCGTGAGGTATCGTGGTTTTGGACGTGTCGTGGTGGCCATTGAGGCCCTGGGACAATACGCTGCGGTAAATGTCAACGAAAAACACGTGGAGATGCTTATAGAAAACCTCCACTGAACTAGAAGAAGCCCTATTCTGCATGTCCAGTGGAGGCTCTTTTAGCAAGGAAAACCGTGGCCGGCACTCCCCGCTCATATTTTTTTATCAAGGTCATCCCCATTCGTCAATAGCAAAGTGAGGCACTTTTTCTGGTTCATAAGGTCTGGGATTGTAATCTTTGTCATCTATGATATACTCCATATGGCCATAAATGGCGTTTCTTGAAAGCAATCAACAATACGGAGGGCCCATGACAAGATTGTTAAGACAACACAAAGCAATCCTTGGAGTGTTGATGTTTCTCTCCCTCGTTCTTTGGGTAGGAATCAACGGAGTTCATCATCATCTTCTGGCTGGCACGGATAAGACCTACGAAGAGCTCAAAGTATTCAGTGACGTTCTTGACATCATAGAAAAAAACTATGTAGATCCTGTGGACTCAAAAAAGCTCATCCGCGGTGCGATCCAGGGCATGATAAGCTCTATTGATCCTCACTCTGCGTTTCTATTACCTGAAGCATACAAGGACCTTCAGATAGAGACCAGGGGAAAGTTCAGCGGCATTGGCATTGTTGTCACCATGCAAGACAACGTGGTCACTGTGATCTCTCCGATTGAGGGATCACCGGCCTACGAGGTTGGAATCAAGGCTGGAGATAGAATCATCAAGGTGGACGGCGAACAGACCAAGACCATGATGTTGTGGGAAGCGGTCAAGAAGATGCGCGGTAAAAAGGGCACCTCTGTGATAATTACCATCGTGCGAAAAGGGGTAGCTGAGCCCATTGACTTTACCATTGTGCGGGACATCATTCCACTGGAGAGTGTGCGGTCTCATGTACTCACAACCGGCTACGGCTACGTTCGGATTACGAACTTCAGGGAGGGGACGGCCAATGATGTAAAGACGGCCCTAAAGGAGCTGGAATCGGGCGAGATACCCTTGAAAGGATTGATACTCGACCTTCGTGATAACCCCGGAGGGCTCCTCGATCAGGCCATTAAGGTCGCAGATATCTTTCTTGACAAAGGGCCCATCGTTTCAATCAAGGGGAGAGTCAAGACCCATTCGAAGATTTACAGGGCCCATCGTTTCCAGGATAAACACCCGTATCCCGTGGTGCTCCTAATCAATGAAGGGAGTGCAAGCGCATCAGAGATCGTGGCCGGGGCATTGCAGGATCATGGCCGTGCTCTGGTGCTGGGCACGACCTCATTTGGAAAAGGGTCGGTTCAAACGGTTGAGCAGTTGCGAGATGGCTCAGGCTTGAAACTGACCATTGCACGGTACTACACCCCCAAGGGCCACGCCATACAGGCTCAAGGAATCGTCCCGGATATCGTTGTTAAGGAACGATATATCTCCGTCAGTGAGAAAAAAAGGCACCCCCATGTAAAGGAAAAGGATCTGAAGAATTATATTTCGGCTGAACCCAAAGAGGGCTTGTCCAAGGAAACAAAAGAGGAAATCTTAGAAATAAGAGGCGTGAAGGTGCCCGGTGAAGACGTGTCAGATGCGGTAAAACGACTCGTTGAAGAGGATAATCAGGTTCGAAGGGCTCTTGACATTCTCGCAAGCTGGCAGATATTCTCAAAAATGTCCCATTAAACCGGTACCATGGTGAGTCGGGCAAGGACCACGAACAAAAAGAAACGGCCGACCGGGAAACGGAAAGCGTCTCAAAAAAAAACCACCCAAGCGAGACTTGTGATACTTGGCCTGGTCTTTTTCGGGATTTTCGGCTATGCGCTATACCGTTTATTTACCCCGGGACACACAACTCGACCATCATTGCCCATCTTTGAGACCTATCCTTCCCAGGATATAGAAACCGAAACCAAACAGATAGATCGGTGCATCCGTGATGCGCCAGAAAAGGAGCCTATGGCATCCCCACTTTCAAGGCTCCCTAAAGTCGCGATCATCATTGATGACCTGGGATACAATGAAGAGGTCGCTTCAAAGTTTCTGGCCCTCGACGGTGTGATGTCTTTTTCCGTGCTTCCCTGCAGTCCCTTTCATAAAAGTATCGCAGCGTCAATTCATCAAAGCGGTCGAGATGTTCTTCTCCACCTTCCTATGGAACCCATAGAGTATCCCCAAATCGATCCAGGGGGCGGCGCCCTCCTTTCCTCAATGATGCCCGATGATCTGCTGGATCAACTTCGAAAAAATCTGGATGCAGTCCCTTTTGCCGTAGGCGTAAACAACCACATGGGTTCCAGGCTCACTCAAGACCCGGCAAAAATGCGCCAGATATTCACTATCCTGAAAAAGCGAGATCTTTTTTTCGTTGACAGCCTGACCAGTCCTCGGTCCTGTTGCCAGGAGGCGGCCCGTTTGTTGAAAGTGAGATTTGCAAAAAGACAGGTCTTCCTGGACCACGTTCAGGATCCAAGCGCAATCCGCTTCCAGATAAAACGGCTTCTCAGTATAGCCAGGGAACACGGCAAGGCGATTGGAATCGGTCACCCCTATCCTATCACATGGGAAGTGCTAAACGAGGAGCTACGGCATATTAAGAATGAGGTCGAGTTTGTCAGGGTTTCTGAACTTGTGGGATAGCTTAGAGGGGGAATCCATGATTAGCGATGATAAGGGACCATTCATTTTAGCTGGAGATATTGGGGGAACCAAAACAAATCTGGGGCTCTTCGCGAGGGGGAAAAGGCGCCCCGTTTTAAAGGCGCTGGAGACGTACCAGAACCGGGAGGCTCCCAGCCTCGAACATATGATTAGCCGCTTTTTGGAGAGGTGCGATGTTTCAATTTCCAGCGCCTGCTTTGGGGTTGCCGGCCCGGTGAAGAATGGCCGATGCAAAATGACCAATCACCCATGGTACATCTCTGAAAGGAAACTGAAGAATCGTTTCAACTGGAATCGGGTGCGCGTGATCAACGACATAATCGCGACCGCTTACGCCCTCCCACTATTGACCAGGGGGGAGTCCTTTCCACTGAATGAGGGAAAGGTGGCCAGAAGGGAAAACCTGGGGCTCATTGCACCCGGCACAGGGCTGGGTGAGGCCGTGCTGATTTGGAGCGACGGCCAGTATATCCCTGTGCCTTCCGAGGGGGGCCATAGTGATCTTGCGCCCACCAGTGAAACGGAGATGGCCTTGTGGCAATATCTTCATCAGCGTCTGGGTCACGTGAGCGTGGAGAGGGTTTTGTCAGGACCGGGGTTATTTATTGTTTACTGCTGGTTAAAATTTACGGGTCAGGAAAAAGAGCCGATATGGCTGGCTGAGAAGATGAACAAAGACGATCCATCAAAGGTCATCTTCGAGGTAGCCCTTGTTGAAAAGGAGCCCCTGTGCGTGAAGGCCCTCGACTTGTTTGTCTCAAAATTTGGGGCAGCAGCCGGAAATCTCGCGTTGACGGGGCTCACAAGGGGAGGCATTTATCTGGGAGGCGGCATCGCACCAAAGATTTTGCCCAAGCTCCAGGAAGGCCTTTTCATGCAGGCCTTTGTGGATAAAGGAAGATTCACGCCTTTGCTTTACCAGATACCGGTCCGGGTTATCTTAAACGACCGAGCGGCCCTCTTAGGCGCTGCAGTTTGCGCTATCCAGAACAAAGAGACTGGATGATGATTGCAGCCTGTACTTTTGTCGATTGTCGATTGTCGATTGTCGATTGTTGATTGTTGATTGTTGATTCACAATCGTTGATTGTTGATTGTTGATTTGTTTTGTTCAATCTTCAATCTTCAATCTTCAATTATCAATCGTCAATCCGCTTGCGATCATACAGCACCGGACAGCGGCTCAGGTGTCCATCCGCGTAATCACACATTTCCGGAAACTGGCTCCGGCAGGTCGGCACGGCAAAATCACATCTGGTGTGAAATGGACAGCCACCTGGCTTGTACGCGGGGTCTGGCACTGTACCGGGTATGCTGTGAAGCCTGGTCCCTCGTTTAGCACGATGGGGCAGTGATGCCAGGAGCCCCATAGTATAGGGGTGGCGGGGATTATGAAAAATTTCAGAGGCGTCACCCTTCTCTACAATCGTACCTGCGTACATGACATAGATGCGATCGGCTATACTTGCCACTACCCCCAGGTCATGGGTGATGTAAAGAAGCGACATGTGTCGTTTTTTTTGGAGTCTTCGGAATAGATTAAGAATCTGCGCCTGAATGGTCACATCCAGGGCGGTGGTCGGTTCATCGGCAATTACCAGCTCGGGGTTGCATGCCAGGGCCATGGCAATCATGACCCGCTGCCGCTGGCCGCCGCTCAGTTCATGGGGATAATCAGCAAGGCGCTCTTCGGGCGAGGGAATCCCCACATCTGCAAGGAGTCGGATACACCTTTCAAGCATCTCGCTTTTGCTCACCTTCTCGTGGACCATGATCGCCTCCTGGATCTGGTTGCCTATGGTAAACAAAGGATTCAGAGAGGTCATGGGTTCCTGAAAGACCATGGCTATATGGTTTCCGCGAATCTTTTGCATCTCCTCTTCATTCAGATCCAAAAGGCTTTCCCCCTTGAATAGCACTTCTCCTCCCACGATCTCACCGGGAGGCTGGGGGATAAGGCCGAGTATGGTCAGGGCTGACACGGTTTTTCCGCAACCTGATTCACCCACCAGACACACCGTCTCCCCTCTGCGGACGTCATAGCTCACGCCATCCACGGCGCGGGCAACCGTCTGGTTGCGTCGGAAATATACTTTCAGCTCCTGGACAGAGAGAAGGGTGTTGCTGCTTTTGTTGCCCTTTTTCACACTGGTCTTAACCTTCCTGCAAGTGCTTTACGAGGTGTCCCAGTTCGGGGAAGATAAGTTCTTTGCAGGCAAGTTTACATGCCTTGAGGCTGCCCGGCATGCAAAAGACCAGAGTTTGATCCACCACACCGGCCGTAGCCCGGGAAAGAAGGGCCGCAGAGTCGACTTCCTCATAGCTCAACTGGGTAAAAAGGGGACCAAAGGCAGTAAGCTCTTTGGTAAACAATGGCCGGATTGCCTCGATCGTCACATCAGCAGAACTGATTCCCGTGCCTCCGGTCACGAGGATTGCATGAGGGCTATGCTCCTGAATGACCGTGCGGATCGTATCTGAAATCACATCCGTGTTGTCAGGGACCACCTCGTGAAAAACTATTTTATGCTTCTTCTTCTCGGCCCGCTTTCTGATCCAGCGTCCGCTCCTGTCATCAGCAAGGCTGCGGGTGCTCGATATAGTCAGAATGGCAAGTGCAAGCGACTTTGGGGCACGGGCCTTATGTTCTTGAGTACTCATGGGTGGACACCTCTAATCTTCCCACCAACCATTGTCAAGTCGAAAGGTTTTTGCCCAGCAATTCTCATTATGCCAATCTATCCTCAACCCAACCTACAAAATCCAAAATTAGAATTGCTGAATTGGACTTTTTGGAATTGACAAGTTTCAACAATAAGCGTATTTTTCATTTTGATTGTTTTGCCTCGGGTTGTAAACTTCTTTCAGCACTTACCTTATCAAACGGGAGAATCATGGCGAAAAGCAAAACCTCAAGCAAATCAAAACAGAGGCAAAAAAAGAGTTGGTTCAAAAGGTTTTTGGAGCGTGTGGCCAAAGCCAACCAGAGAAGCGGCGGCCAGATGTGTGCCTACTGAAAGATCAGGCCCAAAGGTGCCGGGCGGCACTAGAATATTTCGGATTTCGGTGATCTTCTCAAGCCGATAGGCGCTATGCGGAATAACCAATGACCGATCCCAGATGCCGGATACCGGATGCCAGTCCGAGATATCTGGCATCTGGCATCCTGCATCTGACCAATCATCCGCCGCAGGAACCAGTGACCAATAACCTACGAATCAAGAGGAATCCTGTGCCACCAAAGACAGGCGTTGTTCGCCACGACCTTTACAAACAGCACCTATCCAATTGTCCACACGTTGAAAGCCCGCAACGTCTGCAAGTCATCTACGACATGCTTGATGGGGCCGACGTGGCGGGTAGATTTGTGAGCATCTCCCCGCGTCCTGCCACCCACGATGAACTCGCCTGGGTCCACAGCGATTCCCATATCAAAAGGGTGGCTGGTACAGATGGTAAAACCGGTATGTGGCTCGATGCTGACACCCAGACAACACCCCTTTCCTATGAGGCGGCCAAACTGGCAGTGGGCGGTCTCTTTTCGCTTGTGGACAAGATCTTTGATGGTACCATAAAAAATGGTTTTGCCCTGGTCAGGCCCCCTGGACATCACGCAGAAAGGGATCACGCCATGGGGTTTTGTCTTTTCAATAATGTGGCTCTGGGCGCTCGTTATGCTATGAATATTTATGGCGTAAAGAAAATCCTGATCGTGGACTGGGATCTGCATCACGGCAATGCTACCCAGAACACTTTCTATTCTGAAGCTGCAGTTCTCTACTTTTCTACCCACCAGTTCCCGTACTATCCCGGAAGCGGCAATCTGACAGAAGTGGGCCAGGGGGATGGCAAAGGATTCACCGTCAATGTCCCCTTGTCGCCAGGCCATGGGGACGTAGACTTCTTCCAGATCTTCAAACAAATTCTTGTTCCCATTGCACGCGCCTTCAAACCTGAACTGATCTTTGTGTCTGCCGGATTTGACACCTATGCGGGAGATCCCCTTGGGGGGATGAAGGTCACACCACAGGGTTACGCGGCCATGACGCGTCTGATCATGAATATTGCCAAGACATGCGCTTCCGAAAGAGTGGCTATTACTTTGGAAGGAGGGTATCATCTGACAGGACTCACCGAATCGGTGAGGGCCGTCTTAAGGGAGCTTGCCGGGGATAGCATCCTGACGGCCCGCAACCTGGAGGTCCTTGAAAAAGGGGCGGCACCTCCTGTTATCGATGACGTCATTCAGGTTCAAAGACCCTACTGGCCCTCGCTGTGAGGAAGCTGAAAGCGGAATACCTTCTCTTTGGCGATCTGAAAGGCGATTGAGTCTGGATAGGCTTGCACCACCTTGTTGTATGCTTCAACGGCCTTTTCTTGATGATTCAGAGCCTCCATCAACCGTCCAAAGTTGTAACAGGCATCTCCCTTCATAAACTCGTCTTGAGTGTCTGTTATCTTCTTATAGTATTCTGCAGCGGACTCGTAGTCTTTCCTGGCTTCGTGTGCATGTGCGAGGCCGTTCCAGATAAGTTTTTGAATCGCACCTTCCCCTGAAAAAGCACCGAGTGCCTTTTGGTATAATTCAATTGCCTTTTGGTAATCAGCCTTATGATAACTCATGTCCGCATAGACTAAGAAACTGAACCGCGCTGCACTGGTTGACGGGTATTTGCTGATTATTTTCTCAAATTGTTCGCTCGCTTTTTCCTGAGCTGGCGCTGCTTTATTAGCTGAAATCTCAGCCAAATAGTGCAAATGTCCTTGTTCGAACATGGCATAAGCCTTTCGTTCGGACCGCTTTGAAAAATACCGGAATCCGCCAAAGGCCAGGGCAATGACAACCACTCCAATAACTACACCTAAGACCCGTCTTTGGTTGTCGGCTACAAACCGGATGGCCTTGGCCGAAAAGGTAAGGAACTCATCTGGCTCTTTTAAGAGTTGTTTTCTCGTAACCCGCTTCTTCTTGGCCATGGTACCTCCCTATATACTATTTCGGATTTCGGATTTCGGATTGCGGAATAAGCCCAAGATCTCTTATATCTGCCTCATCTAAACTCGTAAGGACCGTGACTGCAAGGATCTGCACACCCCCCTCCTCGCCAAGGATTACCGGCGTGTGTCCCTCTCCATAGTGCATTGAAAAACCAAACTTTTTTTCTGAAACTCTATGTTTTGCCATATCCAAAACCTATCTCAATTTAAGACGGCAGTCAATACTCGATGTTTGACCGGGAATTTCTTAGCCGGGATTTTTCGGTAAGATACACCTGAAAAAGGATTACGTGGCTCTTTGGTGGCGACAATATCACGAACGCTACGACAGCCAAATGAGCAGCCACAAGAGTTAGCCCTACAGTTCTGTCAAACTCTCCTTGAGATAATAATCCGCCCCCAGTGAGTCCAAGAGGTTCCTGGCATCTTCCCTGAACTGTATCCAGTTCACCG
>JAGMBW010000117.1 GCA_023129535.1 Desulfobacterales bacterium | reverse complement strand
TCAGACGATTCTACCTTTCCTTTCTGGACACTTTTCCGAGTCAGTGAGCGGATATTTTTTCGGGCTTCATGACATTATTACCCAAAGAAGAAAACGATTCGCAGACGCATTTGGCCTATCCCCATTGGGTTTTTCCTCGATCAAGGTGCAAACAACCTCTGCTGTTCAGAGAATGAAATGGAGGCCCAAACATTCCGTGCTAATTGCAACAGATCAAGGCGATAAAGACCATGCTAATCGCAACATGTTCTTACCAAAATACCATTGATTTTCATTGATGAGGCGGTTAATAGGACAGTTCAAGTGCTGCGTGACATAACATCAAAGAACACAGAGTATAATAAATGCCCCTATTACAGGTAGTTATAGTATTTGTGAATGCAGAATTTTGAACAGCGAAGCCAGAAAAATGCCAGGAAAATGGTGTGCGTTTAGCTTGGGGCATTCCCAGGCTAAACGCACAAAACGAAAATTGGTTACTTGTTGATATTATGAGCATTTTCAATCTCACCGGTTATTTTTAACACAAAAACTGTCTGAAAATCGAGAGTAGAATCGTCTGATAATAGATAAGCTGAGATCCGAAAAGGATAAGAACCAAACCACAAACCACCTGAAAAGCCTTGAACCATTTTTCTCGTTTAAACAATCTTCCCGGAATGATACCCACGAAGGTGGCTAATACGATAGGGGCAATGGCTGTGCCCATGGCAAACACCGTAGCATAGAACATACCTGTTAAAACAGCATTCTCCGCTACGCAGGCAATATAGGTGAGAATTGCTACATATGGGACACATGGAGCCATGCCCATCAGAAAACCAAGTAAAAACATACTTTCAGTTCCTTTATCTAATAACCGTTTCCCGACAGGCATTTTAAATCCTTTGCCTAAAATGACAAAGATTCCGATGATTATCATAAAGAAGGCTATGATTAAATAAAGCCAGGCAGACCTTTGAGGCGGGAAAAATCGATTGATAAAACTGAAAGCCACAGTTGCAAGTCCACCTAAAATGGCAAGGGCCAAAAGTCTACCCATTGAAAACACTAATCCCACTTTAAAGCCGTCCTGCCAATTTCTCTTTGTCGCTCCAACGTAAGGCAAAACCACCGGAGCAACATAAGCGAGGCAGGGACCCCAACCCATAGTAAAACCAGCTATTAGTAGGTTTAAAGAATTAGAAAGCATCTTTCATTGTTATCTTCTTTCCTACACCTAAAAGGATAAAATCTTTTCCATAGGCTTTCTTAAATGATTCTCTGGCAAGATCCCCCGAACAATGGCAAGGCGCTACTTTCTTGACCCCCTGTTTTTTTACTCCCTTCACAATGCCCTTTATCTGCCAGGTATTCATCCAGCATAAATGAAACCCACCCAAGACTAAATAGACATTGTCTTTAAGCATCTCTTTTGCTTTTTTGACGATATTTACGACCCCTGGATGGGCACAACCTGTAATAACTACCAATCCGTCAGACGTTTTCAATACAAGAGACTGTTCTTTTATCCAACCTCCAAGTTCTCCTGAAGAGTAGACATTCTTTAAAATTCTCCTTGAATTATGGACCTCAACTAATCTTGCATCTGCATCCTTAACTTTATTCTTAACACTCTGAGGAAAAGATGCTGGCACATAAACGGTTACATCGGAATTTTTCTTCAAGAAATCAGATAATCCGCCAACATGGTCATAATGAATATGAGAAAGGACTATTATATCTATTGTCTTGGGGTCAATCTTGAGTTCTTGCATATTCCTGAGAAGGACAGAGCCTTCGCCACCCACATCAAAAAGAATCGTTTTCTCAAGCCCTTCCACCAAACAGGAAAAGCCCCATCTTGTTTCCAGTTTTTGATTATAGGGGTTATTGTCATAAACTATAGTGAGAGCCAGATCTCCCGCAACCGCTGAAGGTGCAAATGATACGACAAATATTGCAAATAGGATCAGTTTTTTTAGCTTATGCATTTTTTGCTCGATTCCAATTTAACTGCCCAGTGGAAGTGTGAACCATAAATGTCTAATAGCAAAATACCATTTGCGTCTCAATCTTGCAACCTTTTGATTTCCTCTTCAATTTCAGAAATCACTTCGGTATTCAGCATGGCATGAAGTTGTTCAACATTGGTCAAAAACGTTATCTCCCTTGTATGAGAACCTGATTATTTTCGGTTTGACCAGTCTTTCGAAATCTTTGTATGACAATCTTATTAGCTCGCTGTGAGAACCTGCGTTGAATGCCATTTCTGAGTCTTCTGCCAAACTGGCCGCTACAAACACGTCGATTCCATAAAGATTCCCAAAGGGAGGCATTGCACCAACTTCGCAGCCGGGAAACATGTTTTCGAACTCCGCCTCGCTGGCGAGCTCGACTGAACTCGCCCCAGCGGCTCCCTTCAGCAGATCGAAGTCAACTTTGTAGGAAGCAGGTAGAACAGCCATGGCCATCTTCCCATCGATTTTGACCATCACTGTCTTGGCCAATTCCTTTCCCGGAATGTGCGCTGACGCAGCAATCTCCTGGGCTGTGTAAACCGGGGAGTGAGTGATGGTTACGTACTTGATTTGATGGCCATCAAGATAGTTCTTCAACTTTTTCAGCATGGCAACCTCCTTTTTTGTGTATACGCGCTTTTCGTTTGGCATCACCATATTTTCCAAATCTACACTCTTGACAAAGCCGTCACAAGTGAAAAAGGCAATTTTGTCAAATGTGTAGATCTGACACCCTTCTTTTCCCCCTGTACCAACTCCAGTGCAGACGATCCGATCTTAAGTTTCATCGTGTTGCCCCCTATTGTTCTGTGGGTATAACCATTGTAAACACGCCCTCCATGTCGAATATCAAGGGCAGCCGTGTTTCTTTGATATAAAGCCTGATCTTGTGACTCCTGGGGAGCTCTCTCTTTACAAGGGTACTGAGCAATCTTTTCAGCTTTTCTGGCTTTATGCGGAACCTCTCCTTGAAATAGCCGTTCTCAATGACCAAGAGGTCCTCTTCATTTATCTTGGCGATGATGATCGACCTGTTGCGCTTGTAAGTCTTCAGGTCCAGGTAGCGGCCCAGGGGGAGCTTTTTCAGCCTTTCGTGAACAGTGTCAATTATCTTTGTCTTGTCAATCATCAGGACGGCCTATATGATTATTCTTGATCTGCATGACCTTGTCGTTGATTTTGAAGTTCCTGTTGATTTGGTATAGGTGATTCTCTCAATCTGTCCCTGAAGTTCGACAAGCATGCTCCGGTCTTATTCCCTCACTTCATTACATTGTTTGACTATCCATTTGATTAGTAACCAACCGATCACACATCCAATAGCATAGTGAGGAAAATCCCACCAAGAAAACGATGTACCTATCAGTGCCCTTCCCAAAAAATATGAGCGAATCTTTTCCAGAAACGAAGGATGCCATAGTTGTAGCACTTCCAAGGTACAGGTGATTGTGAATACCCAGAGAGGAATCTTGCTGGTCAGTGCTTTCTTTGGCAAAAAGAAAAAGATGACCAGGATCCAAAAAACCTCATAAAAGAGGCCAGCCCCGTAATCGTTGAGCCACCATTGGGCAGGCCCCGGATAAAACTTGAACAAAAACCCTGCCGGGGTCACAACGAGAAGGGCAATAACAATGTATTTTCGAATAGAAGATTCTTGCACGACTGTGTTATTGAGAACAGTTAGGGCTCGCCCAAAAATAACTTCCCATTTTCGCATCTCAGCTTCACGTCATCTTTGCCCGATACTCATTCGCAAAATCCTCGAAATAGCCTGCTATTCCTGTGGTTTTGCTCAATCGG
>JAGMBW010000116.1 GCA_023129535.1 Desulfobacterales bacterium | reverse complement strand
ATGCTAGCATTTGACCTGCCCGGTGTACGTGGCGACGGCAGGCGGGTGCCGGCACATAAGCTCAATGCTGTTTCAGGCGTTGGCAGGCGGGTGGCGGGCAAGTAAACACAGATTATCAGGATTCTAGCTTGAGGTCAATATCATCCACGTGGTTTCCCAAAGTTACCAGGGCCTTATGACAGGGTCTGGCTGTTGTGCCGCGCCAACTCAAATACGGTCATCTCTTCGGCCTCCACGATTAAGAATCATAAATTTTTTATCATGGGAGTCAGGTGGTTACAACCCGAAATTCCCTGTGTTTTCATTCCTCCCCCCTACTTCAGAGTAATGTCACTTAACCTTTACCAGGCCCATTAAATGCCACGGCTGTAACTGGCCTTCACTCAGCAATATGGTCCCCCGTCTCATGGGGACATTTCGCCTTGGCATTTGAGGAGAATATCTGCGATTTGGCAGCACAAATTCCTTGAAAACTGGGCAATTAAGTGTTAAAGACAAAAAAAGGTCCTACCATCATCAATGTATTCGATAATAGACTGTATAAATCTTGGATGGAATAAATGGGCCTCAAATTTCTTATCCTGTTCTGGAATGTCCACTGGGATCATCCGGGACTATGCGCAGCTTCGATATCGTTAAGTTTCTTTGCTAAACCAATTCGCTTTTTCTATGTGATTTTAAGTTGTTAGATTAGGAAGACTAAAAATGGAAACCTCTTTAAAGTGCCTTTTGGAACAATAGATTCTGAAAGGCCTTTTTCGTTTTGAATCCAGCGATTGGTCTTCACGTAGGACGGTAATGCGTAATCCTCTTAATGGGCTGAAAATACAATGAAAGAAGAGCTTACAAACCTTGACACAAATTTATACCAAATACACCGGCATGCCGCCTGCTGACAATTGGTAGGCAAAAATTTAAAAATATTTTCAGGGGATCAGAATTTCTTTGTTTAATCCTTATATAGGAATTTCAGTCCATTATCTATTTTATTGACAATCAACAGATATTCCTTTATTTTTTTTATGACTAATACAATATTTGGTTACTTGTTGGGGGGACAGACACCGTCAACATTTGTCGCATAGTAGGTGGGTGTGAATATGAAAAAATACTGCTACAAAATTATTCTTTTCCTTATATTTTTAACATTTTTTATGGGGGCAGGATATTCTGCATTTGCCAGTGAGCATCTGTTCATCCTGCTGGACAAATCCGCATCGATGTGGGCAAGGGAGCAGGAAAGCAAAAAGCCGGTTTTTGAGGTGGCAAAGGAAAGAATATATGACCTTTTAAATAATATTCCTCCGGAGCCGGGGAGGAGAAGGGTTACCATCATTTTATTTGACAGTCGGCTCAAAACCAGTTTCTCCCAGGAAATCATTAGTATAGAAAAAGCGAGGGAGTTGTTACAACCATACAAGCCCGGCGGGCTGACAACTATCGGAGATCGGCTTGATGAAGTAATACAGCAAATCATTGGAGGCGGATTAAAATCTGTAGAGGTGCACTTATTCAGTGATTTACAAGAGACATCACCAGGCAAGATTTCACTTAAAGATGCTGTACAAAGACTGAACACCTATCTGAAAGTTGATCTTAAAAATGTTGAGTGGACCTTATACTGCTATACATGGAGTGCCGTTACAGACAAAGGGGATGAATATAAGGTCATCACTCCAGAAGAGGTCCTTAGCATCCTGTCCTTGCCAGGCGTTATCCCCACTCCGATAAACAAAGTGCCTTTAAGGGCGCTTATACACCCTCCTGATCCTTTCGTTGTAACCTTAAAAGATCGGGAGGGGAAGATTGTTGAGATGAGTGATGGCGATACCCGAATACGCGGTTTGATTGCTCCCCGGCTGCTTTCCAAAAATATTACGATGAAAGTGAGGGCGTCCTGCAAGGATATTCCCGGATCGAATATTTTAATAAATGGTATGGATGAATTTGATCTCACCCAATATGCAGATCGGATAACCGGCAAATTTGATATAAAAAATGTAAAAATCAGTTTCAGGAATGCAAAAGAGCGGTTGGAGCAGATGGATGATGTCTTTTTTAATCAACCCCATTTAATATATTTTGAGCCTGAATTAGATCCACTAAAGGTTGCAGACCTACAAAAAGCCTTTTTGCCCCAGGCAACAAAGACATCTTTTTATTTTGCGAGCGCTGCTTTTCTTTATATCAAAAATTATCCGGTCGGCAAAAAATATTTTCGTAAAGGTTTGTTCGAAGGGTCAACTATCATAGAACCCATCGAGCTTGCTTGGAATTATGGTGCGGTCGGCAAGACGGTTATATTGGAAGAAAGACCCAGGAGCGGCAATTCCATCGGCTATTTTACTATACCTGGCGGGAAAGATCCTATAGAAATACCCTTCCGATTGAGTGATCTTCTGAGCCGAACAATTGTCTTTCGGATGGATAAAATAAAAACAATCCAAAACCAGAAGATTGCTTTTCGCATCCAGGGGACATCGGCAAAAGCGGAAATACCTCTTAATGTTCAAACCCTGCCACCTTCCGTGGCAATTAGTTTTAAGGCGGGTGACATCCAAATACCATTAACAGGTTATTCGCATGAAATTCAGGATGCAGTATTAATAGAGCCCGTTGCAACAGGACTTTCCCTTAATACCGAGTTTTTGCTAAAAGGATGCAAGGGCGAAAAATGTAAGGATGTAAAGTTCACCATCACGGATTCTTTTGATTCCGGATTCGAAATTCCTATGAACGGTGGCATTGTCAAAACAACCATTGCAAGTCCGAAGTGGTTGAATTATAAAATAAAGGCAACTACTTATGGAGATAGAACTGTTAACCTCCTGGTGAGTGTTAAAAATGGTGTTATCCAATATGATGGCAAGTCATCCTCGAAACTCAGCCATCAGATTCGGCTTCACATGGTATCTCCGAAGCTTGAATGGGAAATTGCCCATAACCAAACAGGTGAAAAACTTGGGGCCAGTGAGAAGACGCCGCTACGGTTTATATCCAGGGGCGAGGACGTTACAACCAACGACAGAGGGCTTTTCGATAGAGGGTTTGCGGTTAAGTCAATGATCAATACAAATGTAGAAGAAATTATGGGACAGACTATAAAAGTGGTTTGTCTGCCGAAACCCGGTACGTCCAAGCGGCTGGTCAAGGATGTAATTTTTAATGCAACTAACCAGCCGACATGCCGCATTTCACAATTCCTCGCCAATCCGAACGTTACTTTGATTGTCGATGAAGATCAAAAGCCGTTTATTGGTTCTAAAAAGGAGGCTGGGAAGATACTTGTTGAACTGGAATCCAAAAGCATAAGCAAAGATTTCGAGGTGCCTTTTCTTTACTACCGGATAAAATTAAGGCCTTAATAACTGTACGCTTTTACGACTGGAGGCCGTCGTTCATGTATATAAATTACAAACTAAAATGCCAATGCGGCCATCAAAACAAAAACAGCAGCCGATATTGTGTGCACTGTGGGCAGAAGCTTGATCTCACTGAATGGGGGCCGCCGACAAGTAAATTTTCTAAAAGCTCCGCCGAATTACAATGGCCTGTTAAAGACGTAGAGCGGATTTTAGGGGCGGAGGTGGCATCCAATCCTTTCTTTTTGAGTTCTTCCGGACAGTACTGTTATTTTAACATCAACCCTGATTTCGATGAAAGCGTTACACACACATCCCGAATTTTGTTCAACATCAACATGGGGCCGCTGCTCGGCATTATTACGAATTTACAATCGTCTCCGTGGGCTTTGTTGATTTGGCAAAGAGCCGTAATCATTTTTAACGGCTTTCTTCAAAAATATCTAACACTTTGGGAGGCCCAAAACGATGATGAAGAATGTTTTCGCCTACCGTGCGTTTTACCTTTAAGGAACGATAAAAAAAGGTCGGGAATTAGGGTTCCGCTTATTATCCGAAACGGTAATTTTATTGAATTTAGGGAGTTTGATCTTGTTTATAACAAAAGTATAGACAATGCGGATCCGGTCTGGGATGGATGGGAAATCGAAGCATCACGTTTTATTAAGAATAATCTGTCATTAGCCAAGGCTTTCATAGTTTCAGAGCCTTTTATAATAGCGACAGAAGAAAGTTACTCTGTTTTTATCGCTTACAAAGGGTCTGATTCCGGTCCAAAGGCAAGGCTTTTAACAATCGGGTCGCAAGGGCAATCAGTAAAAGAAATCCTTTTTCCCGTTTCAGGATTGAAACTCATTGGACCCGCCCAGTTTTACCAGACGCGCACCCCGAACAGCATATATTTGTGGGTCTGTAATGCGAGTAAGGTAGGCGATATTTTCGACATTCTGGAGATTAAACATAACAGCGACAAACCACTCAAAGAGCGTCTCCGATATTGGACCAGGGATGTTCAACTGGGACAGTCAGGTCCCCTGACCGCTGTAATAAACAGCCAGGGTGAGAATTGTCTTTTATTTATAGACGGCAGCAATCAGTTCGGCGCGATTAAGACGTCCGGTAAGCGCATGGGGCACTATTTAACCCCGGTCAAGGTGGATCGAATCGTACCCTTTACATCGCTTAACAATAGCTTGTGGACAATCGAAGATACCTGTCGAGACCTTGTCCGTTACGATATTGAAGCAAGCAATATTCGCGAAACTTTTATTAATTCCCGTTCTGGAAAAGTTCAGAATAAAGCCGGGAAAATTTGCTCTCAGCCGGTCATTTCCAGGGGGAAAATATTTTTCTTAAGAAGAATAGAGGCGGAACTTAACACCAACGATAATTTTCAAATGGAGTGTGTCTCATGAATTTTAACAATGCACCATCTAGCATGAGTTGGGCAGTCGGTATAGGCAGCTTCCTTACATTTTTCTTAGCATGCGCCGGCATCGTGGAAGCCGTGGTAGACTTCAGCAACCCGAGCCCTGTCAACTTGACAGTCGCCATAGTCGTCGGTGTTCTTTTGGGCTTGTTTGCTTTTTATATCTGTTTTCGAGTGAGGACCATGAGATTTACCAGGGTGGTTAGACAAGGCACCTTGGGCCCCAAAGCGGCTTATGAGAGTTCATGGGGACAGGGACCTAGAGTCGTTTCGGGCATAATATCTTTCATCATCGCTCTCGGTGTCACTTATATGGCGTTTTGGCTTTTGGGCGGTTAAATCATTGATGCCCGATACCAAAGCATTGGCAATGAAATTAAATAATTGAGGTAGAAAAATGGCAATTCCAATCCCAAAAACACTAATGGTAGGCTTGGGCGGGTTCGGCAAGGCAACCCTCCGCGCTTTTCGTCGTAAAATTTATGAAAATTACGGTTTAATCAAAATTCCCGCTCTGGAATATCTTGTTCTGGACACCGATAATGATCCAAGTGCCAGGATGTACAAAACCACTTACGACTCCATTGATCGAAAGGTCTCCTTTTCTCCGGTGACAGCGGGTGGAGAAGGTGAGTTCATCAATTTGTCCTGGAAAGAACACGATTTAAGAGATTTGTATCAGGGGAAAGTGGTTCCCCAGGTTGTCGATGCCCTGAAATGGTTTCATCCGCGCTTGAGGAGATTCGATCATGTCAGGCTGAGAGAAGGTGCTTCGGGGATTCGCGCATTTGGTAAGTTGGCGTTCATGCTGGCAATGATGGGGAGGAAGCGCTATCTGGTTGAGGCATTTCAGCACAAGTTCCGGCGCCTTCATGATCTTAACGCCCCACCTGATCCTGCCTGGGATAACGTCGATGGGCAGTTTACATTGGATCATGAGCAACGCGATATTGAAGTGCTTATTTTTTGCTCAACGGCAGGAGGCACCGGATCAGGGATATTCCTGGATGTGGCCTATCTAATTCACGAACTTTTCTTGAGAGATCGAATTATTTACACTGAGGTCGGGTTGAAAGGGATTAAGCTTTTTCTTTATCTTCCTGATATTATCCTCGAAGATTCGACAGCTATATCAACTTTTAAACCGCCGAAAGTACTGGTCGATGAAGATCTTTCACCCCAGCAGCTCGTGATGGCCGGCTCATATGCAGCGCTTTCCGAACTGGAAAGGTATCAGTTGAACCAACCCAGCGATTTTTGTTTTGACCGCGGTTTTGAAAAAGCCGATTTTTTTGTCCCCGACTGGAGTCCCTATAAGGAGGCAACCGGTTTGATTAAAGAACCCAACGACATTTTTAATCATACCCGGGCCTTTGACTGGGCTTATCTTATTGGTGCCCGCAACCGGGGAGGGAACTCTCTTTGGGGTGCTGAGGATGCCACGGAAATGACGGCAGATATGGTGTATACCCAATTTGTCGAGCGCGAGCAGGGCAAACTGATCAATGCTTATCGGCAAAACAAGGAGATGTTCACGCTGCCAACCGAAGTTTTTCAGAGTACGGACAGCATCAGCAGCAGGGACTATGCCCGGCATTATGGCGGATTCGGTCTGTCGAAAATATTCATCGGCGAAACCCTGATTCAGCGCTGGGCTGCATTTTATCTGATGGACCAATTTATTACCACGATTCTTGAAAAAGAAGCACTCTCATCCGCGGAAGTGGCCGATAATGCCCAGAAAGCATGGAAACAATTCGGCTGGGGCGTTCAGGAAATATTTCAGGCATTTTCCAATGCCATGTTGCAGGCCGTCCGGGAAGATTTTCAAAATCTCCGTACCCCTGAAAGTTTTTTCAAAAAGGTTTCTACCGGTGTCAATTTCGAGTCTGGAACCGGTTGCTACGGCAATGAAGGTCTCATTGATGCCGCCCTGAACAAATGGAGAAAGAAATTGAATAGTGAGACCGGCGTGAGCGTGAACAAACTGCTTGAGTATTGGATTGCAGAGCACGGTCTTAAGTCGACGGTTGCGTTTATTGACGCTTTGATTGAAAAAGCCGAAGGGGAGAAAAGACTTGTTAATGCCAATACGGCCGATGATAAATCTCTACCCGGGGATTTTACGGCAGAGTGTCAGGAGTGGGTTGTCAGCCAGAGTGCCAAGCTGGATTGGATGGGCCTTAAAAATGTGCCTTCCACCGTGCAGCGCTGGGCCGCATGCTTCGCAGAGCCTCTGAGAACGTTGGGTTATATTGACGAGTTGAATGAAATCCCGATAAATTTCGCCAATAAAGTGCGCGGAGATTTATACCGTCGTTTTCAGGAGTGTTTTTTGAGCGAAGACTGTTTTGATGAATGGCGTGACTTCATAAAAACAACGTCAATCACAAAAATTAGAAGCGCTCTGGATGAAATTGCTAGAGGGCTTGTGATAGCGATTAAAAAAGTCCTGGAACGTGTGGCCCAGGCTCAGAATGAGATCGTCAAGCTTCTGGAAAACCGGGGAGGTATGATCAGCGCCCGATATCGAGGGGCTGCCCCCAGAACCCTGGAAAGAAGTCTGAAGGATTTGCTTGAGCGTGAAGATGGGTCCAATAAGGAGGGAATCAGAATCGAGCTTGCCGACCTCTCGCGGTTCCAGCATATGCGCTCCAGAAATATTTACTGCGGCGCTTCCTACCAAACGCCCGAGGCCCTTACAAATCCGTTACCTTCTCAGATGTTGATGCTGGAGACCTTGAAGGAAGGATTTGGAGAGCTTCTGCAAGACGGAACATATAAATCACTGAACTGTGTCTGGGATATTTCCCGAGCCGGAAGCTTTAGAGAAGGTACCGGCCAGTGGACCGCGATCCTGATCGATAGAGGAGTTACCGAACTCGAAATAGAACCGACGCTCAAGGATTATTATAAAAAATTGGGCTCCGAAAAAGAAAGTAAATTTCGAACCGATATCAAACATTGCCTGTCAACCAGCGATTCCTACCTGACGTACCGTTCCGATCGATTCGGCAAAGCAAAAAGTACCATTAAAAAACAATGGGTGTTTGCACCGTTTGATATTTTAGACCTTTCCCAAAAAGTCATAAAGGAAATGGGGATCGAGGCCGAACCGTCAGGCTATCAAGGCAAGGAGTTAATCATACTCACCATCGACGACGGCGTTCCGCTGCTTATTTTGGATATTGTGAAAAACCTCAAGGAGCAGCATAAAGTTTTCTCGTGGAAAGAAGCCGTTTGGACCCGCGGTGAAGACACTCGGGAGCTTCTTGCCCTTGAGAATGGAGTAGACGTTGAAACGGAACTGTTCCTGGGTATTTTGCTTGGCGCCATCTGGTTTGATCGAGCTACCGGCGATTACAAAATGGTACTGGAACGAAAGGGATTGGAAGGGGTTCCACAAATGGTTTCACTCGGCCAATCGGTCAGTCAAATTATATCTTTCTTTTACGGGCCGGTATCGGATAACTATACCCAGCCCTTTCAGCGTTTGCGGGAGAAAAATCAGGATTTATTGAATTCTACCACGACGCTTCGCAAGATCTGGCCTTTGGTGATCTATTACGAAAATTATTATTTTAAGGATCAAATGCAGGAGAAGGTTGAAAAACAGTCGTCACACTATTTTATTATTAAGGAACTTCAGGATCGTAGGAAAGTAGCGATCAAACATATGGTGCTGACCAGTGAAGAGATTCAGGCCCTCAATCAGGATTCGGATACCCTTTGCAGTTGGATGCATGCCTTCTGTGAAATTGTGCCGTCGCTGGCGTCGGCAGATAAGACCCGGCCGGACAGGGACTGGTTTCCGGTGCTCATGCGATGCTGGAATTCGGATCATTCCAAGTTTGCGCTTAGCTGGCACAATTCTGTTTTTTCACCCCCTGAAGAGAGGGGCGCGGAAAAGTACGGCAACCAGTTGTATAGATACCTGATGGATGCCAAGAATGCTTCCACGGAAAGAAAAACCCAGGAAGGTTGGGATGAATCAAAGCCCTGGAAGATACCGGAGTACATTTTAGAGCTGGCCTGGGAAGGACAAAGGGAGGCGGAAACGGCCGAACTACCGAAAAAAGCAACTCCAGGCAGTGATAATGATATTTCCGAAAATAGTGAAAAAGAGAATAAAAGCGAGAGTATGGGCACATGGGAATAGGGTACCCTTTTTCTAATATGAGCAGGCGGAAACGGTATGAAATGTAATTACTGCTGCAGCGGGTACAGTGTTGATCCTGCCGCCGGCGACAAGTACTGTGGGTTTTGCGGAGCCCGTTTGAAATCGATCCGAGTCTTCCTTCAAGACAGGATAGAGCATACCGGACCGATATATATTGGCCAGGGCGGGCCTGTAAAATTGAAGATCCGTCTGGAAAACAGAGGTCTAGTGGATATCGACGAAGTCGGCCGACTTCTGCTGGATTGATTAATGGTGGATGTCGAGGGCCATTTTTTTCAAAGAAGTAAAGATCCACGCCCAGAGGACGTGGCTTTGATATAATCCCTGGAAGGGGGTAATTTGCCTTGCCCCCAGAGGAGGCAAGGTTGAGTTGTCCCCTGTAGACGAATTAGAACAAGCTTCGCTGTTGTTCTTCTCTGCGTTCTTTGGCTTCTTGATACTTTATGTACTTGCGAATCATTTCTGAATCAAGGCCTACTGTATCGACACAGTACCCTTTGGTCCAAAAATGATTACCCCAATAGGGTTTCTGTTTTAGGTGCCGGAACCTATTCAATACTCGTATCGCTGTCCGGCCCTTCACCGTTCCAACATAGTTCGAAACCGATATCTTCGGCGGTATCATTACAAGAAGGTGCACGTGGTCTACTTGAATATTCATTTCGTCTATCTCGCACTTTTGTTGTTCCGAAAATACCCGAATACAGCCATCGACTTCATCAGCTATTTCCCCTGAAAGCACTCGATATCTGTATTTCGGGGTCCAGACTATATGGTACTGGCAATGCCATATTGTATGTGATAATTTCCGAAAATGGCTCATTTGTTACTCCTTTCCTGACGTTGTGGGGACAACTCAGGTGTGGATGTAACAGATGAGCTGTTCAGAAGGCAAAGCCAACTGAACTCTGACCTTACCCGGAGGGTAAGGGTTTCTATGCTGGACTAAAATCGCCAACCTAAGCTTTTCCCTTGAACCAGGAACCGGCCGTGATGGCGTCATTTTATGGTTACATATTTAAAGAATGAGCGGGTAATCGGACTGCACCCCTGCAGCAGGAGGGAGCTGCTGCCTCACTTCGGTTGTTATAAATTTGCGTAGAGGATCAAATAGAATGGAAGAGGGAAAAATCAACGGCCTGGGTTATATATTTTCCGGAAAATGGATCAACAAACAGGAATACCATATTCTTGATGCCATCGGAGAAGACGGCCGCGGACCCGCTTTCAAAGTGGAGAAAACACAAAAACCGGATGAAATCTATGCCGTCAAAATGACCGGGCTCTCGCCTGACGATTCGGCTCCTCATCAAATCAAAATGATCGAGAAAAAGCTTGAAGCCCTTTCCACCATGAATTCCAATCATCTTGTCATCCCGTTGGACTGGTTCGTTGAAGAAACGGAATACGCCAAATTTTTCTGTGTAATCACAGACTATTTTGAAAACGGTTCTATTGCAGACAAGTATAATTTTCACGCAGCCGACGGACATATCGTCAACGATGTGGTACCGGGAGAAGAGTTAAAAGGGCTGCTGCTTCAGATATGCGACGGGTTGGCTACTTTGCATGGCCATATGGACACGGACGGCAATTCCAATGCCATTATTCATGGCGATTTGAAGCCTCAAAACCTTCTTATTGGTGATGACGAAAAGATAAAGCTTGCTGTCCCCGCCCTGATCGAATTTCACGGAAATGATCTATCGCCCGGTATGGACAATGACATTCTAATGGCACCGGTGTGGGCTGCTCCCGAACAAATCGTGAGGCATACCGGCAGCATTGGAACGTGGGTGGATATATGGTCACTGGGCGTTATGATGTATCAATTCATGCGAGGGGAACACCCCTATAAGGGGAAAACCGTTGAAAACACGCTAGGCAACATCACCATCGACGGTGTCAGCCGAAACCGTATCGAAGGCCTTCCGGCAACACTGAATCGGATTCTGGACGGCTGCCTCAGAAAAAATTGCGATCAGCGAATACGCACGGTTGAAAAACTGGCAAGAGATATTCAAGAAGCCGAATTTGTAAAACGGTGCTCAAATGATCACCTGAACGAATACAATGCCCTTGTCTGTGTGCATCCCGGATGCGGGTTGACGTTCGTGCAAGAGGATGATATAAATTGGGTGGTCCAGAATGAGTGGCTTCGACACACGCCCCTTCCTCAATCCTTGGCGGTTAACGAATCACAGCAATTCTATCTGGAGGTGACACCCTCGCGCCATCCTGATTATCAGAAGTTAAAACGCACAGGGTTGATATTCAATGTGGCCTTCAAAGATTGTGATGAGCCCCTCACAGTGGAGCTTTTGCCGGTTCCCCGTTTCGATGCTACCCCAGGATTAATAGAAGTAGAATTCGATCCCGAAAACCAGTTTGCCGATTTTCAGGTAAATCTCGAACTATTGAACAGTAAAGCTGTTATAGAGAAAATCGAGGCCAGACTCGAAGAACTTCTGACAGCAGGTGTTCAAGTCAAAACCCCTGTTGAGCACATTACGCTGGACCGCACAACCGGATCGGTGCCGGTTCAGATGTCGATTAACACCAAGCATCTCAAAGAAAACCAACCTTACAATCTGACATTGCTCTTGTATCTGAAAAACCGGAAAAAGCCGCTTCCAGTCAATACCTATTTTTTGGACCACGAATTCAAACTGCAAATGATTAATCCCCCGCGGCTGGTTGTTTTTCCCCAACGCGGTCCGATTCACATCAGGTTATATCAGCAAAACGATCCCGTGGGAAAATCCCTCAGCGTGATCAACGGAGGCGGAGGGAAGTTGCGGATAAGGGAAATCGAAGCAGTCGCCGAAAGCTGTAGTGATCCGGAAGTCGATTTTTCCGCTGTCATCGAGTTCGATCAAGTCGATTCCGACGACATTCTCGATGGCGGCAGCGGGCGTCCAATTGCTTTGAAATACACCATTCATCCAATAGATAATTGGCAGACAAATCAGGATGATGCAAATGATCAGGAACTAATCGACATGAACTTTAACCTGATCTTCAAATATGACGTGTTCAGGGATGGTCGTTGGCATCCTAAAAAGCTTGTCCGGCATTTGACGGTTACCCTTCTGTCTCATGAAGAAGGCTATGTTTGCGCCATCGATTTTGGCACCACGTACAGTTACTGCGTTGCTTATCGGAGTGTAGCCGACCGGAGCAAACCTTTGGAGCTGGATCTTTACAACAGCCCAAAGGATCGGGTTATCCCCAGTGTGATCCAATATTTTTTTAAAATTCAGGATTACGAAATTGGGAGGCAACCAAGTTACAACTTGATCGCGGGCGAACCGAATGCTTTTACTTCTTTAAAAAGTCAATTGGGAAATCGGAGAAAGTCGGAACTTGTTTTTTTGCCTCGGGGAGGGACCCAAAGAATTCCGGTTGAGAACATGATTGCGGACTATTTAAAGCGTTTAATTTCCCAAATCAGCGCGAAACTGGGCCTGACCTTTCCGGCCTATGTTTTTACCCATCCCAGCAAATTAACGCTTCTCAGGGTCCGGGCACTCCGACGCATTCTGAAAATGGCAGGCATTGACAGGTCCAGATATTCCCTGATTGACGAAGCCACGGCGGCAGCGCTGCATCATATTTACCAAAATCAGGGCGCCTATCGCTTGCTGGTATACGATTTTGGGGGCGGAACTATTGATATTACTTACCTTCAGGTCATCCATAATGAACTTAGCAACTTTATCAAAATCGAGGTGTTGGATGTGGACGGTATGCAGGATTTCGGCGGTGATGATGTTACGAGGGAAATACGAAATATTGTGATTGGGTCATTCGAGAAAAACGACGATATGCCCTTACTCCCGCCGGAACCAGGGCGTCGGACCGTTACCGTTCATGAGCGGCAAGCTGGCTCCAATGCTCGAATCCTGATGGGTCGCTGTGAACAGATTAAAACAGATGAACTTTTTAGCCCGGAAAAAGAACAAAAAGAGGTGACTGCCACCTTTCTGCTCCAATATGAAAACCTTGTGAATGGCCTTATTGAAGACCGGCGGAGCGCCCCTGTTTCTATCAGGCGAAGCGAAATCCGGCGCTGTATTTTTACCCGAATCGAGGAGAGCGTATCAATGATTCAAACCATGTTCGATCTCGATAACAACAACAGTGAAACAGAAAGTTCCCCCCGCCATATCCTCCTTTCAGGCAGATCTTCAAAAATTCCGCTGGTAAAGCAAATGTTTGAGGCTTTCAAAGAGGGGAAGCGTCCCGTGTGGAGTGATGAGAAACAAGAAGTGATTTTCCGTGATGACCCAACCAGCTCTACGTCGCTTGACTACGACCAGCTCATATTTGCCGATCGGCCCAAAGCCGGTGTGGCATTGGGTGCGGCCCTGTATCGTTCCGAAGAAATAGCCGGGATCCAGACAGGCGAACAAAAAATCGACATCCGGAGCATATCCGGAAAGAATTGGTGGCGTATCGGTACGACCAAACCTGTCGGCGGCAGCAAAACAAGATTTGTGGAATGGATTGCCAGGAACAGACGGTTTGTAAGTACGGAAGCATTTGAAAAAAGCAAGGTTATTGATCCCCAAACATACGCCGTCGCTGAAAGGGTGCGGAACTTTGATTTTGATAATGACGGAAAGTTGTTGTGGAAGATCATTGTCTATGAACATACGGGCCGTGACGATGAGTATAGCGATACAAAGTGCGTGGAGGTCGGTCGGTATGACGTTTCCAAGCCTGACTGCTGTGACGAAAAACACGTTCAGGGTATTATTAGGATGGCGATTACCAAGGATTTTGAGCTTCGGCTGCGGGTTCAAATTTACGGTGTGTGGATCGATGCAAAAAGGCATGGTTAATTACTATCGCCCGTCAGCGGTTTTGGATTTAACGGGCGAAGAGATGGCAGTTTATACTGATGGTGGCAGTGAATACGACCAGACCGCTTCTGTCCCGTTTCATGTCATCCTGAAACCGGAAGCGAACGGCAAAGAGAGCCCGGAGCATCGACAGTTTTACGAAAATCAGCTTGAAGAGGATGAGACGTTTAGTTTGCATCAATTCCACCATATCATGCCGCTTATTGCCGGGGAGAATGAACTGCTTGAAACGATCTGGCGATTCTTTTTTAAGAAAAATAATCAAATTTTCAGCCGATTGCGTCTGTCAATGCCCATGGTATGTCTTGTTCCCATGGCATGGGAACCACAGGCAAGCCGGGCTATTATCCGCGCCCTGGCAACGGTCTTGCCCGGCTGTGTCGTGGAAGTGTGCACGGAGGCATTCGCATTATTTTTCAGAAAACTGTTTGAATCCCAAAGGCTGATACAGATCATCGATTTGCCTGAAACAGACTCCATAGCCGTTACCATCAAAACGTCGTCCAACACGGGAAGCGCTTTCCGATTTTCCGTCATCAAGAGACCCAACAGATTGGAGGCCAGACTGGTTGGATGGCAGGCATTATCAGATACCGACCCTCTCGATTTGCCTAACCATTCGCAGCACACCCCTGCCGCTTCAGGTTACTTCTACTTTCAGGAGTATATGAATCGGCGAGACATGCCACGGGTGGATTTCAACATGGAGACAACACTGGGCCTGATCGCCGGTGAGAATGATTTTTTCCCGCTTTTGGGTCCTTCGGATCTGCCGGGCAAAAGCATGATACAGGTATTTGACATACTCGATGACGCGCGACATCTTGACGTCCCTTTGGCTTGCTGGTTCAAAGATAAGGGGCGTTTTTTTCCGATGGCAAGGTTTACTGCCTCCCTGGATGAAAAAGGGTTCAAACGGCAGAATCCCTGTAACTTGCAACTCAATATCCAAAAAGTGGATTATGGTCTGGCAAAGGCTCGGTTTGCAGTGGTAAACCAAGGCCTTGTAATTGCTCATGTGGTTGAGTTCCCTTTGCCGAGACTTTACCATTGAACTGGGGACGAATTCAGTGAAGCTTTATGATCAAGCATTAAAAGTGAAGGAAATAAACACAGCTATGGATATGCAATTTCAAAGGCAGCGAAGATCTATGAGGCATAAACGAATCAATTTTCTGTTACTGTTGACGATCGTTATATGCCTTTTTTTTCTATTGTATCTATTCAAAGCTATATGCGCCGATAACAGCGAGGAAGTCAAATTGCTTTTGTACGATGCGTTTCAACTAGACAAGGAGTCCTTCGATGCTAAGGAGTACCGGATTATTAACATCCTTAACGGGTTCAAGAATGGCCCTCCTGATTTAGAAGTAGCAGTGAAGTTTTATATTACAAGTCCAAGTAAAAAAGTTAAGTCGAAAGATGAAAATGGAATTAAAAATTTAAAATCTGCACTGATCGGTTCTGTTGTCAATGAAGACAACATAAAGGCTTTACAGAGGGCAATAGGAACTGCTGATGTTGATGGCGATTGGAGAGATAAAACATGGTGTAAACTTTTTGAGTATATTGAAGGCCACCATGGAACCCTTTTTGAGTTGAATAAGAGATGGTTTTTTATAATTAATGTCAGGAAACTGGGCATTCAAGATAAATTAACAAAGGTTCGTGTAACTTCAGCGGAAGAAAATGAATTGCCGGCAAGTGATATTATCAGCGCATTACCTGATAAATTTAAAAGAATAATCCGATCCCCAGGAAAAGGCAAGTCGCTTACCACTGAAATTGTTAAGAAAGAAGAAAACATTGATATTGAGCGCACTGCCCTTGCGACAAAACCAGACACTTTGTCCAAAAGCATTACAAGCTTGAAGTCAACTATTGATGAAAAGTTTGCACAAGATCTGCCCAAAAAAATTGATGATATTAAATCTGAAATAGAAAGCTTGAAGAACAAGACTTCTGGATTTTCCCCAAATGGCGGTACGACATCATTTTTAACGGTGCGACTACTTTTAGGAGTAGTAATCATTTTAGGAGTAGTGTTTCTTTTTATTATCCTTCAGATTTTTTTCGCCTTCCGAAAACATGAAAGCGATAGCAGGAATAATCTATCACGATACCGTGATGATATAATCAGAAAGGTTTCTGAACAATTGAACCAGCATATACCTTCTAATATAAATTCTGTATTGAGAGATTTAGAGACACAGTCTGAAAACTTTAGACACATCCTGGATTCAGTTGGAGACACTTCAACTGGTAACCAGAAAATTGAATCACTATTGGAAAACCAGAAAATAATGATGGAGGCATTAAATGAAGATATTAATAGGTTGGACAAAAAAACACAGAAGCTCCGTAAGACTTTAGTTATTGGCGAAAAAGAAGACCCAGCGGTTATGACGGTATTGGAAAGAGTGGAGGAAGTCAGGAAGGCAGTCGTGTTTCTTCAAAACAGGGTATCTACGGCAACAGCATTATCGCCCCCGGAAAAATCCGACCGCACCGTTTCCGAAAGCGCTAAAGCCAGCAGCCGACAAAGAAACGGGCCGCTTCCAAAGACAGAAGAAAAAAAAGATCCGATGAAAATTAAGTTTAATTTGGATGATCTGTAGCCGGTACAATTAGCATGGCATTATCTTTATAATTAGAGGATTTTGATAGCACACAATGGATCTCCTAGAAAATAACAGGCAAACTCCTGATACTCAAAACTTAGATGACCCCTCCAACCTGGCAAAGATAGACATCCAGTCTTTTGTAGTCGAAAAAAAGGGACGTGAATTCATTTTCAAATGGAAAGCTAAATCGGGGATGACGGATCGTATGTTGAGAATTGATTTCCCGGAGATAAGCCCAAAGCCGAAATATATTTTAATAGCTGAAGATGACGAAAGCACATTCACGCCTGAGGAAAACATTTCGTCGGACCAATTATACACGATGAACATTGAACTTCAAAGAAAACGAGGTGCGCTCAAAGAGGTATTTTTTAGAAAAACGATTAACTTCCGAGAATCGAAAAGTTTCCGTTTCTCTTTTGAAGAGGAAAAACCAGTAAAATCTTCCACCGCCGACATGCCTCAAGATGATACCCATGGGAAAATCGAAACGCTTGTATCAAAGATCACAGATATCGATGAATTGCTGAACGGAAAAGGGGGACTGAACGAAAGAGTAAACAATCTATGGAATAAGGTCAGTCCGGTACTTGATGTTTTACGAAATTTTCAAGAGGATTCTTATCTCAAGAAGGATTTCGCCGAACAGTGTAACACAGAAATACATAACATTAATGCTTTTATCAAGTCCCTTGAAAAACAACATAATACTTTTAGAGAAGATGTAAGGCAAATTAAAAAAGATTACATAGAGCTCAGTCATAGAATAGAAGCTGCTGAGAATATAGATGAAAAAATAAAAGAACTTTTCCCTAAGGCCCGCCCGCCGCAAGAAGACTTTTTACAATCGGTTTGGCCGTTAGTTGAGTTTAAGGTTAGGACCCTCGAAAAGCTGATATTGGATCATTACAACAACGAACGAGATAGACAGCTCTTGGAACTCAAAGAGTTGATGCCGGTTTATGACGGAATTCAGCAAATTCTGGATCAAGAAAGCAACAGGCTGCTTCCGGAAGACAGAAGCAAAAAGGAATTAGAAGATATGACCAACCTATTTACACCGCTTGCCCAAGACATTAAGCCGATATATAAACGAATATATTCGGACCCTGATACGTTTTTAAAAGCGGACATATCTGCCCTTGAGGCTTCCAGTGTGCACAGCCATCTCAAGAGCTTTGAGATTTTTTCAGGAGAATCCTTGAGCAGCGACACGGAAATACCGGACCCCGACAGGTTCTACCGTGAGGTCGCAGATAAGTATCTTAACGAGGTCAAAAAAAGGTACCTTGAAAAAATGCATAATTTTTCGTCTCAAGCCTATTCGTCTTTGGATGAACTGCGGCCCGATCTGGAAAAGATTGTCGCTCACTCAATTTTTCATTTTTTGGATTCGACCTTTCACGATATATTTCAATGGCATGAAAAATTGCAATCCAATGGCAGGGGATTTGACAGGCATCACCTTGAGCAGGTCAGATCCCGCATGCTGGAGCTTTGCGGCATTCAGACCATCGAACCCGAAGTATATAAGTCGAAGTTCGACCCGGATGTTCATAAAGAACTCGACCAGGGGAATGAAGCACGGTATTCTGATCACGTCATTTTAAAAATAATAGATGAGCATGAGCCAGGGTATCAAATTAAATGGACCGGAAAGGTGCTCAGAAAGTGTGGTGTTAAAGTAAATTATAATACAACCGGGTAATCATTTGCTTTGTGGAAGTAGACTTTTCAAATCCTGCATGCCTTATCACCACCGACAGTAAATCTTGATGAATTGTATCCGGTACAATTAGCAAGGCGTTATCTTTATAATTAGTGCCTGAACGAAAACCCTCCAAATCTCCCCCCTTTGAAAAAGGGGGGCCGGGGGGGATTTTGGCAATCGATTGAAATCCCCCTAAATCCCCCTTTACGAAAGGGGGACTTGTAAGGAAATTGACCGGTTTTCGTTCAGGCACTAATTAGAGGATTTTGATAGCATACAATGGATCACAAAAAAAATAACAGACAATCTCCTGATACTCAAAACTTAGATGACCTCTCCAACCTGGAAAAGCTAGACATCCGGTCTTTTGTAGTCGAAAAAAAGGGACGCAAATTCATTTTCAAATGGAAAGCCAAACCGGGGATGACGGATCGTATATTGAGAATTGATTTTCCAGAGATGGACCTAAACAACCTGACATCTGTAATAAAAAAAGATGGCGAAAAAACATACATGCTTCCAAAAAACATTTCGTCGGACCAATTATACACGATGAACATTGAACTTCAAAGACAACGAGGTGGGCTCGAAAAGATATTTTTTAGAAAAACGATTAACTTCCGAGAATCGGACAGTTTCCGTTTCACTCCTGAAGAGGAAAAACCAGTAAAATCTATCCCCTCCGACATGTTCCAAAATGATATCTATGAGAAAATCGAAGCGCTTCAATCAGAGCTCCGGGACCTCGATGAATCGATGAACAAAGAGGATAGCTTGAACGAAAGAGTAAACAATCTATGGAAGCAGGTCATTCCGGTACTTGATGTTTTACGAAATTTAAAAGAGGATTCTTATCTCAAAAAGGATTTCGCCAGACCGCTAACAAAAAAGATTGATGAAATTACTACCTCTATCAAGTCCCTTGAAAAGCAACATCATTTCTCTGTCATGTCTCTTGAAAAACAACATAATACTTTTAGAGAAGATATAAGGCAAATTAAAAAAGATTACATAGAGCTCAGTCGTAGAATAGAAGCTGCTGAGAATATAGATGAAAAAATAAAAGAACTTTTCCCTAAGGCCCGCCCGCCACAAGATGACTTTTTGCAATCGGTTTGGCCGTTAGTTGAGTTTAAGACCCGGACCCTCGAAAAGCTGATATTGGATCATTACAACAAGGAACGAGATAGACAGCTCTTGGAACTCAAAGAGTTGATGCCGGTTTATGACGGAATTCAAAAGTTTATGTTTCAAGAGAGTAACAACCTGTTTCCGGAAGACAGAAGCGTAGAGGAATTAGAAGATATGATCGACCTATTTACACCGCTTTTCCAAGACATTAAGCCGATATGTAAACGAATATATTCGGACCCTGATACGTTTTTAAAAGAGGACATATCTGCCCTTGAGGCTTCCAGTGTGTACAGCCATCTCGAGAGCTTTGAGATTTTTTCAGATGAATCCTTGTCCTTGAGCGACGATCTGGAATTGCCTGACCCCGATGTATTTTACCGCGAGGTCGCAGATAAGTATCTTAACAAGGTCAAAGACCGGTACCTTGAAAAGATTGATCGTTTTTCGTCTCAAGCCTATTCGTCTTTGGATGAACTGCGGCCCGATCTGGAAAAGTTTGTCGCTCACTCGGTTTTTCATTTTTTGGATTCGACCTTTCATGCTATATTTCAATTGCATGAAAAATTGCAAGCCGAAGGCAGGGGATTTGACAGGCATCACCTTGAGCAGGTCAGATCCCGCATGCTGGACCTTTGCGGCATCCAGACCATCGAACCCGAAGTATATAAGTCGAAGTTCGACCCAGATGTTCATTGTGAGCTCGACATAGGGTATGAATCACGGCATCCTGATCATATGATTTTAAAAGTACTGGAGCTGGGGTATAAAATTACCTGGACCGGAAAAGTGGTCAGAAAATGCTTTGTCCGCGTTAACCATATTTGACGCGGAAGTGACTATATCCAGGATATAGAATGGACCTGTCGAAATTAGAGCACATACGGCTTTACTTGGAAGCTGCCCAGGCCCTGAAAGCCGGGGGAGGGCAACAGGTTGAGGGTACTCGGCTGGCACTGACAGATCAGAACGCCTGTTATCAACTTGTGGAACATGAAGCCCGGCGTGAAGGGGGGGACACGGATTTCGATCCATTGCCGCCGTTTCGAATCCGGGTTGGCCAAGAGCATTTTTATAAATTTGTTATCGATAGAAAAGAGCTTCATTCTGCAAAAATAGAGGGAGAATTCAACCGGTGGGGGGCTGACGTCTCCCAAAACTGGGAAATGATGCCCGGGGCCGATGCAACCTATCAAATCTGGATGGACTTGACCGAGTCGGAAGTGGAATTTGTATACAGAATCGTCGACGGGAAGCGAACGCTCATCGATAACCGACGGGAAGCGATATCTGTTCTTCCGGGCGTAGGCGTTTGTCAAGTATTCGATCCCAACATGGCACAGAAAGAATACTATACGTTTTTCCCCGGAGGCAAACCGGACGACAGACATCGTAAATCAGCAATCGAGCTAAAAAAATATCGGGTTGCCGCTTGCCCTGGCTGGCTCCTGCCGGACTTTGAAAGCATTCAGATACGACCAGGCAGACCGGTTCAACTGGGCTTTTCCGTTTCAAGGCCGGAACTGCCGGATCAGGATAAGATGGAGGTCCTGGTGCTAAAAAGCGAAGACGGAGAGACGCGGGAGATAAAAATTCCGGTGGAGTTCGTATGGAACCGTGATCTGGTGTGCTCGGAATTAAAAGAAAATACCATAAATGTTGATCGGGCTTTGTCATGGGGTGAATCATTCAAACTGGTCATCCCCTTGAGCGTGAACGGGATCGGCACGCTAAAAGTGAAATGTATCGGAAACGGAATTTCACATGAAGAAGAAATTAAGAACATCAAGGTAAGCCAAATACACCAAATTACGCTGCGTGTCGATACGTCCAGAATGCGGCCCATTCAGGCTGAAAACCTGAGTGCCCTGATTTTGACCGATTCCAGGGTGGCCAACCGCAGATGCCACCGGCTGAAGGTAAAAATGCATCTGGTTCGTTTGATCCGGTATCCCCGGAAAATGACTCTTGACTGGCGCCGTGTGTCTTATGGAAGCCGGGAGACGGAAACATTGGAGTTTTTCCAGAGCGATACCATGCAGCCTGTATCCAATATCGAGGTGGACATTCCCGAGGCGTTAAGGGGGATTGTGGTGGCCCCGGGGGCGATCCTGGCACCTAACGCAGCCCAGCTTACTTTCGAATCAAAGTCTTTGCCGCCCGGAAAAACAATCAGTACAGCCATCACGATCCGAGCCAGAGCGAATAACGGACTGGTGATAAAAGATGTGATCCCGGTTCATGCCGGCACTGTCGAAAGTAGATGTGATTCCATTTTCGATAGCCGAAAGTGGTGCTGGAGCCGGACAAGTACTTGCCTTACGATCCGATTGAAAAACACGGGATCAGAGCCCCTGAGTATTTTTTCCATACGTTGGGAAAACAACAAGTTTAGCCGGGCACACACGCTGTGGCAAATGGGGAAATCCGGTTTGCCGCGTCTTTCTCCTGATGAAACTGTTTTATTGTCTTATACACCCAACGTGAGGGCCATGTGGTTTCTGCCGCGCTGGATTTCGGATCGGATCCACATTAAAATGAACTGCAGCCGGACGCCGGATCTTTCCTATGATGCGCGCGTCTGGATGGCTCCCAGAGTCCTGTCTGTTTTCCGAATTCTGTATAAATATAAGCTAAAGGGTTTATCAGTATAGAGTTTACTGTGAAAGGCAGATGGCAGTGTGTTTGATTGACAGGCAAGGAGTCTGGACCATAAAAGTCAGATGATTATAATATTTTATTTGCTAGTCACAATATGCTTAAATCATAAATTGATTCGGAGAATTCATGGCAGTTGAAAATGAAATCAAATTCCATCTAACGCTACGAGAGCGCAGATGAATTTTTTGTTGCAGCTATTCAATGACAACCCGGAAATTCCGACTGAATATCTATATCATTTCTTTTTCGGTACCGCTATTTCCTGTATCGTCAACGGGTTGATCATCCTTCTTTTTGCCGGAGGCACCCTAATCGTGGTTTGGGGGCGTATACGGATCTGGCGAGAAAACCGAGCCTTAAAGGAAATACGCGAGCTATTTCTTGAGGCGGACAAACAACAACCCAGGGAGTTGCTAGACAAGATCGAGAATGCCGGGCTTTCCAGGAAAAGTTTCACCATACAGGCGGTCAAGGACATACAGGCGGTTAAACGCCTGGACGGGAACGTTGAGATTATTGCCGACGCACTAAAAGCGGCATATATATATCGTTCATCCTGGGGCCGGTATATTGCTGGTAATTTGATCATTCTCGGTTTGATCGGGACGATACTGGGGTTGAGCCAGGCGGTCATCAACCTGCGTGGAATTCTGATGGGAATGGGCAGTGTGGTTTCTCGCGACGCATTTCAGCGGATTATTTCAGATATGCTCGGCAGCCTGGGGTTTATGGAAACGGCATTTTCCTCCACTTTGTGCGGCTTTTTCGCATTCCTGCTGCTCTCCTTTGTCAATCATGTGTACGAGCGGGCCAAAGAAACATTTGGTGAGGAATTCGAGAGCTTTACTCTGAATATTCTCATCCCTTTCTTTACACCCAAAAAAGTGGAAGACAGTCTGGACACCATCGCAAATGTGATGAAACTGTCCGGGTCGGGACTTGTGGAAATCTCCAGCGGTATCGCGGATCTCATGACGCTGATTACAGACAACCAGGACGTCCATAGCCGGATGGCCGACACGCTTTATCACACGGTTGATGGGATCACACGCTCCCAGACAGATCTTGAAGCCCACTACCTGAAGATCTCTGACGCAAACGAGACGTTTGTAAAACTTTCGCAGGGCCTTGCACGGCATTTGGAAAACAGCCAGGCATCCATTGAAAAGCTATTTGACGGGTTGGGAGGGCAAAAAAGCGAAATAGAGAATCTATATGCCCGCCTAGAGACTTCGATTCAAAACATGGATAAAAACTTTAAGGAAGGCCTGCTTGAGGCTTCGAGCAATATCATTCACGCGGTTGATTTCCAGAACCAACAAATTCAGCGTATAGAAGCGGATCACAACAGCTTTCTGACCAATACCAACAACAAAATGATACAATTGCTGGATAAAACCGAATCAATGCTCAAAGACCAGCAAAAACTTAACATAGAAAACCTGAAAGCTGTTACGGAATCACACGTCAAGGTCGTGGACTCGTTAAAAGAGATCCATCAGGTGTTTAATGACCACCTCACTCGAGGGTTTGAGGGTGTACGCGAGGAGATAGCCGCACAACAGGGCCGTCTTGAAACCCGATTCGACAATCAGGTCACGAAGATTACGACCAAGCTGGATGATATTTTTTCACAGGTCCTGCCTAAACTTACAGTGGCCATCGAGAATCAGACCGAAGCCCATAATCAATCCAGCGAACAATTGATCGAAAGAACTGTGCAATGTTTCGAAGCCGCTTCTTCAGAACAGCGAGATTTTTTCAGCCAGAAAATCATTCCTTCCGTTGCCGTTATGGAAAAAACGCTGAAACACACCGAAAACACGTTAAAAAATTCCAATGAAGTTAACCAGGCTTTACTCAGTTTATTGGGTCATGCTTTTGATTCCAATTTGATATCTAAGGTGGAGAAAAAAGGGAAACTCAAGGCCTTTTTAAATTGGTTTACGTTCAAACGCTATTAATACCATTTGACCCCAAATGCTTAGTTATCTTTCAAAAAATTTCAACAATGAACCGTAAAAATGTATACTATCAAAGCCGCAACACCATGCCGAATATCTGGCCGGCCCTGGTTGATGTCATCATCGCCACTCTGATGATTTTGCTACTTTTCATGATTATACAACACATAAGCTTTTTTCTTAGTGATGCGCTAAAGAGAATCGAGATCAAGAACCGTCAGGGCCGCCTTGTCCAAATGATTAAGGATATGGAGACAACAGGAAAGATACCAAAGGATACTATTCAGTGTGAAACCATTGGCGACCACCAAAAGTTGCGATTTAGCAGTGCCTTGTTGTTTCCTTTGGGCAAGGCGGAAATCCCACCCGACAGAATGGAAAGCTTCAAATTCCTTGACGCCTTAGGGGAAATACTGCACCGGACTTACTATGAAAACAGGTTGTTTGATCAAATCTATATCGAAGGACACACAGACACGACTCCAATTTATTCAAAACGTTATCCTTCTAACTGGGAGCTATCTACAGCACGTGCAGTTTACATAACCAAGTATTTCCTGAAGCACAAAATCTTGCTGCCTTCCCTGTCCGATAAGAGATTCCTGGGCGCAGCCGGTTACGGTGAGTATAATTACATCATGCCCAACGACACAGAGGAGGGGAAGGCGGCCAATCGTAGGATTGAGATATTATTGGTATACTCAGAGAGGTAACGGCAAAATTCGAACTCGACACGGATTCATTCTGAGCGTTCCTTTTTAGCTGATTGTCCTTCAATCGCAAAAAAGGATTGTGAGGTATTTTTATGAGTAGCTTTTATTTGCGATATTCACCCATGATTTTCTTCTATATTTTATATGCTGATGTGCTTACAAACCACCACCATCCTTTGCAAGCAAAGTTCTCATGATTATGGATGGATTCAAAGAGATTACGTCTTTTGTTGTCCATACGCACATAATTACCAAAGACAGTGTTCCCATATTGACTGGCTATAAAATAAATTGGCATAAATAACTGGACAGTCTAAAGTTCTCGTAACCCATTGAAATTGTTAGAACCGAAAAAAATACCTTTGAAATACCAGAATCAATGATTTCAGGTCTTTAGAGAATCATGCCCGAAACGTTTCGGGGAACTTTGGACTCTCAAGTTACTGAGCGTGGGCAGAGTATGCTTAAAAGAATTTTGATTCTGTTCATGTTAGCTTTGGCATTTTGGGGGTGCGGAGACAGTGCCCTCAATATCAAGATCCGATATGATCAGATTCAAGGGCTTAAAGAAGGCGACCGGCTAATTTTTGAGCACAATCACATAGGCAAAGTGACAGGCGTGTCATATTCGGTAGATGGCTATTACGTGGCAGACTTGCAAATCAAAAACCATTTTGCAAACGCTGCTACAGAGAACTCCAAGTTTTTCATCATAGCGGATCTCCGAAATAAGGGAAGCAAGGCCATTCAAATGATCCAAACCGGAAGAGGGGGAACACCTCTACAGGACGGTGCGATTGTTGAAGGCTCCACCAAGTTTTTAGCTATTTTCAGTAAGATCTCGGCGGACTTTGAAAAAGGGCTTGAGGATCTTAAAAAACAGTTCGAGCAATTCTTCGAGGACTTAAGAAGAGTTCCTGAAAGTGAGGAGTTCAAAAAGCTTGAAAAGGAATTGGAGCGTCTGGCAGAAGAGATGAAGCGATCTGGCAAGTTGGCGCGGGAAAAGATACGGAAGGAATTATTGCCCCAGCTCGAAGAGGCAATTGAAAAGCTTCGAGAACGGTTGCGGAAGCTCGGGCGGGAGGAAGAATTGGAGCCTCTGGAAATTCAGATAGAAAAGATCAGGGAAATATAAGGTTCCACTTTTACAACTCATGTTTACGCTCCAAACAGAGCACGACGTTCGATTATGAGTAGATTCATAAAATTTGTCATCACGTTTTTATTCGCAACAGCCCTATTGATGTTTAGTGGTATTTTTCCATTATTTGCCGCTGATTTGCAAATGTTTTCCAACATTCAACTGGTGGACAATCCTGAAAACGATGGTGATAGCTTCCTTGTGGTTGCTGCTGGAAAACAACTCCGTGTGAGACTTTATTTTGTTGACTGTCCCGAAACCTCCACTGGCTCCAAAAGCGATGCTCGCCGGGTGCGGGAACAAACACGCTATTTTGGATTATGCAACGCGGCCCGCACCATTCATTTCGGCAATGAGGCGAAAACTTTCGTTCAGCGCATTCTTGCTAAATCTTTTACTCTACATACGGCCTTCGCAAGTGCATTGGGAAGGTCGTCAAAAGGCCGGGTATATGGATTCATTACCACAGCCGACGGAAATGATTTGGCAAGTCTACTCGTCAAGAATGGTTGGGCTCGTACTCATGGGGTAGGCAGGAAAACGCCCGATGGAATACCGCGCAACCAAATATTCGAAAGACTCCACGATCTGGAGATTTCGGCTATGTTGAAACGTGCCGGCATTTGGTCGGAGAGTGACCCGGATCGGATTGTGGAGCTCCGCGACAAACAACGCAGAGAAGAGCGCGAATTACAGGAGCTACAAACCCAGGTAAAAAAAGCCCAACTCCCACGAAGCTTGCTTGACCTGAATACCGCCACTGAAAAGGAACTCCAGTCTATTAAAGGAATCGGCCCTGTTCTTGCCGCGAGAATCATTGCTGGACGGCCTTACAAAAGCGTCGATGACTTGCTCAAAGTAAAAGGAATTGGCCGCAAAAAACTTGAAAAGATTCGCTTGTACTTTATAGTGAAGGGAAAGGGGCAGATCCACAAAATTATAAATTGACAGTGGGAAGCGCTTTTGCATACATTCTCTGTAACCACATAAAGCACGCATCGACTCACCAGGCATTCTCCATCATATGCTCAGAACGGGCACTATCCCCATAGCCACTGTAATGAGATGACTTGTCACCGGCTATAATGAAGTCCGAGGACATATATTGCCAATGCAAGAAGGCACAAATAGTCCATCCGCCAAGGCTATTTTGCTATTGGGCGGTGTGGGAACTTGTTGAGATGGCAACAGCCTTTGCCGGGAAGCTGGGCTTTAGCAGCAAGCGGTGAATTTTTTAGTCAAGAGGGGTGGGAATCACATGAGGATCTGGAAAGCAATTACCATGTTTCTTATTGTCCTGACCTTTCTTTCCATCAAGCCTCTTACGGTTAGCGGACAGGAGACTTGGGAGGATACCATTTGGCGTCCTGCTCCGCCGAAATTTCCAGCTAAACCAGGTGACCTTATTATTCGCCATAAGGGAAAAACCTTGGGTCCCATTGGAGGGATTCCCCACATTGGGGTATACACTGGTAACAGAACAAAGGTCGGAACATCATATGATGTTATCGACCTGGGAATCAAAAAAGGTAATGGTGTTGTTAGACCCTCCCACTCGACAGACGAAAGCAGGTTCAAAGATCCTGGTTTCTACTCTTTGCTTGAGAGCCAAATACCTGTTCGCCACAATGGGGAAATAACCACCCTTTCTGCCCTTCCTGAAGGGGTAAAGAATGGAATTCGTGAAAACGTATGTAAAATGGCGGAGAAGGATTTAGGGAGCACTTATGGAAAATATGAATTTTCTCAATTTCCTAAAGGACATTCTGTAAATTGTGGTGACTGGGTACTGGACTTATACAACAAGGCTTTAACCAATGAAGGGGTTCAAGTAATGTCTCACAAATTTCCAGGAAGTCACAGAGAATTGAAGGATTATGCTGAGGTTTTGTGGGGAACCACAGACCCCTCCCGTCTTCCTGGCTGGCTTCCTGAGGTTGGTCCTCCTCAAATTTCCGCTCAAAGCCCTGGCGGCGTCTACATTGCCCCTACCTCAACCATGGGGGGAAAAGGGGGTAGTGAGGTGAAGGAGAGGGTATTAGACTCACGTCCTTCAGAAGATACCCTCTCGTGGCCTGTAGATATTCCGGAAACGGGGGAATAGAGATGCAAAGCAGAGGATTGATGAGAAGATTTGGGATGTGTTTGGTTACTTTACTGCTGGCGCTCTTTATGGCCACAGTCACCTTGGCTACTGATCATAAGCAGCAGCCAAGTCAGCCCTTCAAGGGTCGGGCTGTCTCTCTTAAGGTGCTTCAGGAAAGAGCCAAACGGTGTATGGCTAAAAGGAAATGCCCTGAAAACATCCTTGAACTCTGTGGTTTGAAGAAGATATGCGGCTTTGTTATAGATGAGAAAAACCAAGACCTTATCCTGGTGGGAAAGGTTGATACCACCTCCTCCCCTCCCCTATATCTTGAAGGTTTTGTCATTGCCCTCAGAAATGCCTGGTGGAAATATGCACCCTTAAAGGGAAACACCTACTACTATTCTGCTCCAGGCTGCTCTATTGACCCTAATCCAAAGACAATTCAAAGGCTTCAACAGGTAGGCAGAGGCATTTTGTCAGGTTCAGGGAAAATGCAAAACACTCTTCGAAAGTGGCATACCATCTGTGGTGAGCACCAGAAAGTAAGGGTTTTGGGCATTCCCTTTGATTCCCGCTTTGCCAAAATCACAGTGGATGCAGACTACTATATGAAGAGGCTTGTTAACGGCTCTGTCTCTCTTGCAATTGACGGATTTGAAAGCCTTACCGACATGACATTAAGTAAGGCCAAAGAGGATGTAATCCAAAATCGGCCTATCTCTATCCCTCTTAGTTGTCTAAACAGATTCTGGTTCTTCCCAGGTGAGAACCGATATGTGGAAGACAAGGGTGTAGTTCTGATTAAGAGATGTCAGGTGAAGCTTTTAACTGAGGAAGAGTTTCTCACCAAAAGGGGACAAGTAGCTGGTAGTGGTAGAGCAAACCCCTTAGCCCAGACATTTTCGGAGAATTTTACCGTAAAGTACGAACAAATATCTCGAACAAAGCCAATCTACACCGAGCTTGAGTCACTTTTCAAGTTTGTAGCGCTGGCAAAGATCATGAAATACCAGGATGCGCTCTCGGAAGCAGGACTCAACCTAAATTATCTGCTAAATCGATACCCCGTTAAGAGAACCCATGTCAACCGCACCCTGCCCGGCCTGTCCCATGTCAAGGGATTTGAGCACCGTCGTGATTACCCAGGAGGCTACCAGATAGCCAAGTTGTCTCTTCCAAGCTGTGGCGGGGTGTCCATAGATATAAGGATTAGCGGCGAGAATTTTGTTAAGAACAAAACGGGAAGGCTTGCTGAGGTTAAGGCCAACGTATTGAAGGCCAGACCCTCGCCTGATGCCCTTTATTGGGACTTTCCGGCCATGTGGATTGAAAGATTGGGATATAGATAACAATTCAGCTTCTCAGATCAGATGTGAATATTCTTCACCTCGTTCACAACGGGGCGCCTTCGTTCCCACCCTAAGAAAAAAGGGCATTGGCATTAGGAACACCTCCTTTCGGGAAGTGTCATTTGAACTTTTGGGGTCTTCATTCTTGACAACAAACCGAAGCCTGTGAAGAATGAAGCACCCTTGTTTGCAAATATCTCCAAACAGTAATTGATGATAAAGAGAGTCGAAAAGGGGGAGATGGTTCCGACAGTTCCGTTGAAAGATCAGATGGGAAGGTGGCACATCCGTGACATTTTGAGTTTTGTATTTTCAATCAAAGGGGATGAGGGGATTCTGGGCAGCGGAGCTTCTGTTGAAAGAGTTGCTTAATGAGCAGCAGGGCGGTCATTTCGAGGGACCTCCATCTTGGGCCGGAGAGAAACCTAAAAAGCGTTGTCAAACGAGGAAATTAAGATGGAACAAGAGATATCAAGTCTTAAGATGGCAGTACGGGAAAGGAGTGTGACATGAGCGATGACAAAAATACTCGTAAGCAATTCTGGATAACAGTCCTGGCTCAAGCGCTTGCCATCATATTGGGAATAATAGCGGCCTTTATCTGGCATTCGTTTCTCAGTGCAAGCGCGGATTACGATAAGAAACTCAGGATCTATGTAGAAACGATACATTCTATGGAGGAGTCGATAAATGATCTAACGACCCAGTTGGTTGCTTTATACAACGAGAATACGGAACTTGCGAAGCGCATCACAGATAGTCGATCTCCCGATGATAGACCGTTGCCGTCTCCTGAAGCGCAACGAATCATAGACAAGTATGAGAATACGTACTATGGCCAAATCGATATATCGCTTTGGCCTGAACTGAAAGGACAAAATCTGTCTTTCAACAACAGCCTGTACCCGCTTGAGAGTATTCAATCCATTTGTTTCGGAATAGTCGAGGGGAACGCAGTATTGATGATCAACACAATACACAATAATATGTACAGACATAATGTGGATGCCGATTTCTTTTCAAATCGAACCGTGAAGTTGCGAGGTGAGATTACGCAAGAGTTAGCGGTTCAACAGATCAGGTGCCTTGTTTTTCACGAACTATCCCAATAAGGAGGGCTGAGATGAAAAAATACCATTTGTTTTTCGCGTTGGTAGCTGTCGTACTTGCTAGTTCCGTCCCGACTCATGGCCAGCCACTGGCCATCGAAGACAGATTGAAACGCGCGAACGTAGTATTAACCGAAGTGCCTGGCCATACCATGCACGTTCGGGAGTGGCTATTGAGTGATCCCGCTTACAGGGCATTAGCGGACGGCGTATTAAGGGTGATTGGCAGCAGCAGAATTATCGATCCGATTCCATTGGAGGTCATAAACGGAAAGTTTAAGGCATTGTTGGGGGTAAGGTACAATGACTATGTTACAGCAGATAGGTACGATGACCTTGGTCTGATAAAGCAGGCCATTTATAAAACCTGGAAGGAGAGGCACATTGGTTCGGTGAGAAGCAGCTTCCAGGACATATTGTCACGTGCAACCGAAACGCCATCCGCAACGGAACCGCGCGGGAATGTGGTGATGAGTATCCAAGTGGAATATCCAGAGAGAGCGGATTTAATCCCACGGGCAAGCTTTGTCGCAACCGGAAGAGTGATCAGCAGGGTGGAACCCTTTGGTCCCATGTATATTTACAGCGTCATTAAGACAGACAAATATTACCGCCAAGATTCCCGTAGGCTGAGCTTTTCGCAAGCAGGCAAGGAATGGATTGCACCGTGGGAGTTGAGCCTTGTTCTGGGACGTCCCGCGGATATCGGCTTGGAAGGGACACTTTATCTGTTTGTAGCGGATAAGGACAACAGAAGGAAACTGGTGAAGTATTACCTGACCCCGCGGAACAGCCCTCACTCCAAGAATGATATATCCAGCATGGCAAGTCTGGAATTACCTATTGAGCGTTCGATTCCAGAATAGAAGCATTCCGAAGTTGACGTTTAGACCTCACTGGAAAAGCGGACGGATTCGGAAAGATGGGACAGATTTATTTTTCCAGAAAGCTTCGCGTCCGGTAGTGTATCCGAGCACACCGAAAAAGCAGAGAGATTGAGAACTTTCGGGACGTCGTTGACTGAGTTGAATAACTTTGCCCTATTCACCGGTGGACCGGGGAAAGACATCGGGTTCAGGTCTTCATTCTTGACAGAAACAGTGGCTGAGCGCGTCGTGCCTCACATTATGACCTTTTTGCAAACTGTTTTTCAGCAACGGGTTTTTCTATAATAGTAGCGAGTTAGCCTAACCCTCATTTCAGCCGACCGCTTACAGCGGCCGCTGAATTCAAGCAAACCGCGCAGTTGAAATTGAGGGCGAATACCTTTTCTGTGATTTAACAAGTTGTAATTATTAAGAAATAACAGCGGTTAAAAAGAAAAGGCTCACGCAACATTTTTTTGGGGAAATCCCTAATGATTTGTTATAATTAGAAATATTCGTAGAAATCTGACTGCGTGAAACATAGGTTAGGCAGCTTAGTTGTTTCGCTTATGCTTTCATAGATTGAAAGCATAAACATTTTAGCTGAAAATATGCATGACATCTAAGTATTAAGGAGGTATTTACTATGTTAAAAGAAGGCTATAAGGAATGTCCCTTTTGTGGAGAGATAATAAAGGAAAATGCCATTAAATGTAAACATTGTGCAAGTATGTTAGATGGCTCGAAACTAAAACCCTATTTAGATAAAAAGGATATAACTATAGGGGTTGGCATTTTGCTTATGATTATTGGATGTTTTCTACCGTGGGTATATTTGAGGGAGTCTTTTTTCACTAATTACCTAGCTTATACCTGTAATGGTTTTAACTACCATATATTTTTCATAAAGATACCTTACGGAGTGATAGTTTTATTATCTGCGGTGATTTTAGTGGCACTGCGTGTTTATCAAATCTTTAATAGAGATACAGAAGACTATACCATCAGCAAGACAATAAGACGCCTTGAGACGCTTCTTCCAGTATTGTCAGTACTCTTCTTATGTATATTTATCGTTGAAATTACAACGGTAGAGGACTTAGCAGGAGCCACAAAGACGTTTTTCGAAAAATTACTTTCAGAGCACTCAAAGGATTTTGATAAATTCTATGAGCAACTTGATAAAAAACAAGTTAATGCAGGAAAAAACATCCTTGTATTATTTAAACATTTGGGGACTGGATTTTACATGTCAATGATAGGTAGCATTGTAACTTATATAGCAACCTGCCGTCGTAAAGAGCAGAGGATTACATCATAAATATGCACGAGGTCACGAGACTGTTATCTAGTAACGTGAAAAAATCTTATCATATCAGTTACCCTTTTGGATATGAAGGCAGAGGGCGGGTTCGCAGAAAAAGACAAAGGGTCAGGTCTCAACATTCAACGAAAGTGTCAAATGTTGAGCCCTGACCCTCTATTACTCTCTGTTTATAGGGTGGGTACCTGTGAATTGATGCAGATCATGCCGGAAACTGCTAAGGCCATTGGTATTCTCGATCCGTTTGACCCCAAAGCAAACATCTTTGGCGGCACACGGCTACTCAGAAGCCATATAGATGAATTTGGCTCCTTGAAACGCTCCCTGATAGCCTATAATGCCGGCCCGCATGTCGTAAGCAAGGAGCTAAAAGTCCCGAAGGAAACAAGAAAGTATGTGAAGAAGGTGATTCAGTATTACCGCATGTACAAAAAGTTCCTGCTGTCCCCATATCGTTGTCGATCAGACCAATTGGGTAATGTACAAAGACGGCTAAGTGTCAACGTTTTAATTTCGTTTTGCGTGCAACAGATCATAGAGTGGAATGGTAATAAATTAGTGATGTCAATGTATTACAAGCGCACATGCATCACACAAATCAAATGCCCGGCTTTCCAACTCGGCAATCCGAAATTAAATAGTTTACACATAAATGTCAACCAGACCGCTCTATGCCAGTTCTGGCCATATCAACTATCAACGATCTACGGACAAGAGGAAAAAGTTTAGTTCCGATAAAAAGGATTGAGGATCTGATATGCTTTAGTTGCCCGCACTTAGCCATATCAAACCATCCACGTGATTGTCCAGAGCTACGAGCGTTTGGTATCGTTCGTGTCGTCTCGATAGGGGTAAGAATCTTTACGCCAATTCCTGATTCAGCTTTTTGAGCAACTCCTCTATCTCTCTCTTAGAAATATCGACCTTTTCTCCCTTAAAATATGCCACCAAAAAATAAATCCTAAGTTCTCCAGCCCTCCAGAGGTAGATCAATCGGAAGCCACCCCGTTTTCCCTTCCTGACATCAGAGCTTGCGACCTTTATTTTCCATATCTCCTTGTTCCAGCCAGGAATCGGATCTCCCATAGTCGGCTCTTGCTCCAAGATTTGGATCGTATCTGACAGGTCGTCTTTGACACTACGGTATTTCTTTCTCGGGATTTTTACGGACTTCTGGAAGGTCTCAGTCAAATAAGCCTCATAGCTCATTCCAGACTTCCTTCCAGGGCTTGATTCTGTCTTTTTTGATGTCCTCTAATCCCTTTTTGACCAATTTTTTGAATTCTACAGATTGTGAAAGTATTTTTGTTTCCTTGTGGTCTTCCACTTCCTGTAGAATGGCAAGGATCTTTTCAAAATCCTTTATGGGAAGGATTACCGCGGTGGGATTACCTTTGTCGTCTATCACATACTGTTCATTTACGGAAGTACACATGAGACCATTCTCCTTTCCGCATAGACTCAATTAAAAACAGGAACGGCATTTTTGGGGGATCACCGGCCTCTTTTCCATCGTCTCGCCTAAGGAATTATTAACAATTAAAAAATATTTCAGAAATCCCAAAAAAGCAAGGATAATTGGCTCATGATTGTCACCCCGCGCTTACCCATATAAGGCCATCGACATGGTTGTCTAAAGCGCCCAGCGTTTCATAGCAAAGTTTCGAAGTCATGCCTGACATTATACAATCATCGATAAACAGGATAGACCCGCCTGCCACTACGAGCCAGCCGCCTGCCGAATCTCCGTGCCATTACAACAGACGGTCGGGTACGCGGAGCGAGGAGACCAGGGGCACGAGCGGGCAGGGCTGTTTCTGATGTTCTCTCCGAGCCGTAGGCTCTACGAGCCGGAGGCCATGATTTCAGGAGCTTTGGTGGCTTTGATGTGAGGCTGGCAAAGCGGCCGTGGTATTTTTTGTCCTTCCTTTGTGCAAATGCGGGGATGAATGGAATTGCTGTATATCGTGATATTGCCTGAGCGAGATCGTAGGTGCAGTAACGGGGCCTCTCTTGGCCGACGCTGGGGCTGTGGTTAAGCAGTCAAGTGGTTTTTGATAAAAGGGGGAAAGTCTCTGGCGACCTGCCCGCTCGTGCCTTGCAATGGCAGGCGGGTCTGATTGGTAATGGCAGGAGAAGCCGTTTCCTTCCACTGTTTGAAGACAACCCAGTTGACCCTGTTGAATTTGGCGCAAGGTTGCGCCTGACGGCTTGTAAACATACACTTCGTGTCCCAAAGGGAACCCTATTTAACAGGGTTAATGTTTTTCTTGAGGCACAAGGAAAAACAGCCTGTGAAGGCTCCTTGTTTCCTTGTTGTTGCTGTTTCCATTGCTATTGCTTTTGCAAATGGCAAAATTTTTTCCTTTACTTTTATGGTGCAAAGGTGCTATTTGAGGACCTGAGTAACTGATTATGGTATCAAATTGATTACTACTGAAACTAATATTTGCAGAAAAATCTATGCCCGACCTATTGTTGTTTAATCCCTGGTGGGAAAACCCGGGAAGCATTGAATTAGACCGATATGTTTCGGCCTATGAGCAATCCCTGATTCGGTGGCAGCCGGACGTTTTGAATGAATTTGATTTGAATCAAGACGCTGTGTACACCCTTCGAGGCCCTCGTCAGGTGGGCAAGACCACGTTGATTAAGCTTATCATACGCAATCTCTTGAAATCTGGTGTGTCTCCAAGGGCCATTTTTTACTATTCCTGTGACCTGATTCCGGGCGCACAGGAGACATTCCAGCTCGTCAGGCAATACCAGGAATTCTCCCAGCCACTCAGCTTCAAGAGGCGATATGTTTTTCTGGATGAAGTTTCCCTGGTACGTGACTGGCAGCTTGCTGTCAAACAGGCCATTGACCTTGGATGGGACCAGTCGACTACCTTTTTGCTTACAGGTTCTTCTGCAGTAGATATCAAACGGGGTGCAGAGAGACTTCCCGGCCGTCGGGGAAGAACCATCTTCCCAGACAAGGTTCTACTGCCCATGAGTTTTGCCGATTTTGTTGAAAAATGTTCTGATTTATCCGTTTCTATAGCCAAGACTTCGTTCCAGGACCTGTTAGAACTCCCGGAAGAGATTGAGAAACTCAAGTCCCAGACCGATGTTTTTCTCCCAAAACTCTCGTCTCTTCTAACAAATTTCCTGGCTGTGGGGGGATTTCCTTTGGCTGTGGAGCAATTCCTGAGAGCAGGATCCCTTTCTGAGGATGTACTTGAAACCTACTTGACGGTAATTCGCTCCGATTTTGAAAAGATGAAAAAAAGCCGCATCCTTCTCCGACAGGTCCTGATCAGAATCCTGTCGATTTCAGGAACCCCGGCCAGTTGGCAGAGCTTGGCCAGACCAATTGATACCCCATCTTACAAAACCGTAAGGGAATACACTGAACTGTTGGCCGATTCCTTTTTGATGGCTGTACTCTATTTCCTGGAAAAGAACAAGAAACTGGCCAACCCTAACAAGGGTAAGAAATTCTATTTTTCCGACCCGTTGATCCTAAATCTCGCTGCTCGCGAGGCAGGCCTTCCTATGCTCCGGGGCGAGGCGAAGGCCGTGGAAGCTGCAGTGGGCATCCATCTAATTCGGAAGTTCGAAAAACGGATTTTTGAAGGGCTGGGCAATATAGAAAAAGTCTTCTACTGGAGATCTACTAAAGGAAAAGAAATTGATTTCGTGGCCCTTCATGAAGACACATTCTTTCCGGTTGAAGTCAAGTTCCAGAGCAGTATCATGCGCAGTGATTATTCTACTATGAAGAGAACCTTTGGGCGGGGCATCCTGGTTACCAAGGATATGTTCTTCCGCGATAACCAAATCCTTGGGATTCCAGCACCCGTCTTCTTGCTCCTCATGGATCAATGACCACCCCTAAAAGTGTTGGCGAGGAGATGGTGGGAAATAGTGTTCACGCAAATAGGTTGCTCCGGTCAAGGCTCCGGTATTGGATGGCCTCTGAGACGTGGTGCACGGCGATGTCTGGAGCCTGCTCGAGATCCGCAATGGTTCTGGCGATTCGCAGGATGCGGGTAAAGGCCCGGGCGGAAAGCCCCAGTTTGTCGATAGCCGCTTCAAGGAGGCTGTGGCACTCTTCGTCAATAGGACAGTATCTTTTGATATGGCGGTTGTTCATCTGTGCATTGCAGTAAATCTTGGTCCGCTTCAGCCTCTCCGATTGTATTGTACGGGCCCGATTCATGCGCTCTCTGATATCAGCAGACGTTTCCGCCTCATGTTGACTGGTCAGATCCTTATAGCGAACCGCGGGCACCTCTACATGGATATCAATGCGGTCCATCAGGGGACCGGAGACCTTTGACCGGTACCGTTGAATCTTTGTATAGGTGCATGTGCACTCGTGATTAGGGTCAGAGAAATATCCGCAGGGACAGGGGTTCATGGCAGCCACCAGCATGAACGTGGCAGGATAGGTTATACTGGTAAGGGCTCGTGCAATGGTCACAAAGCCGTCTTCCATGGGCTGACGCAGCACCTCAAGCACATTCTTCTTGAACTCCGGCAGTTCATCCAGGAAAAGCACCCCGTTGTGCGCTAAACTCACTTCGCCAGGTCTCGGGATATGCCCGCCGCCGATGAGACCTGCGTCGGATATGGTATGGTGTGGAGAACGAAAGGGCCGATTTGTAATCAATGCCTGAGACTCTTTGAGCATCCCCAGTACGCTGTATACCTTGGTTGTTTCGATGGCCTCTTTAAAGGTGATGGGGGGTAAAATCGTTGCCAGGCGTTTCGCCAGCATGGTCTTGCCTGCCCCGGGTGGGCCGGTCATGATAACGTTATGACCCCCTGCCGCTGCTACCTCCAAAGCCCGCTTAACATGCTCCTGGCCTTTAACGTCACAAAAGTCGATCTCATCTGGGTATTCACCCTGAAAAACGGTTTGGACATCGACAGATTCCGGCTGTATGAATCTCAGGCCACACAGAAACTCTACCAGCTCACCCAGTGTAGGAACAGAGAGAACTTCTATGCCATCTACCACAGCAGCTTCACGGGCATTCTCCTTTGGGAGAATCATGCCCCGAAAACCGGAATTCTTAGCCAACAAGGCCACAGGGAGGGAGCCACGCACCGGTTTGATCCGTCCATCAAGAGAAAGTTCACCCAGGATCAGGTACTCGGTGAGTCGGCCTTGAGGTACGACCCCTGTGGCCGCCAAAATGCCCAGTGCAATAGGAAGGTCAAAACCTGTTCCCTCCTTCTTGATATCAGCGGGTGCCAGGTTAACCGTGATGCGATCATCTGGAAACCTGTAGCCAGAATTGTTGATTGCAGACTTGACCCGGTCTTTACTTTCCTTTACAGCAGCCTCTGGCAGGCCCACGGTGGCAAAGGTTGGAAGTCCTCGCCTAATATCAACCTCCACCTCCACGGTATAGGCATCAACTCCAAGGACGGCGCTGCTCAAAACCCTGGAAAGCAAAGTAACCCCCCTTCGTGTCTTTTGTGTTTCTTGTGTTTGTTGAGTTCATTGTGTTTGTTGTCCTAACCCGATAAACGCAATAAAGTCAAGGAATCGAGCGGTTCCGTTTTATAACACCTCGATTTTTTTGTGTTTAGCAAAGACCCACCAACAAGGCAAGTATTTTTGCGCATCCGTGGAATAAACGTGAGGATAGCCGTGATTCTGCATGATTGTGGGTGGAGGGTACTTGTTGCAAAAATGACACAACTTTCACCTGGCACGCGTATTTTTCTACACACCACGGGGTGTGGTATGGCGCCAAGGTTTGAAAAAAGTCGAAGCTCACGATGCTACTTCCTATAATATATTCAATGGGTTATTTCTTGAACCCGGTGTCGGTCCAATGATGTCTTGTGATGTGGTATGTCTATTGCTGAAACTATGAACTGGAGTATTGGAGAAATGGAGTGCTGGTACTCCAATACTCCATCACTCCACATAGATGGCATATATTGAGTACAACGAAAAGACCTGTAAGTTCAATAGGTTGTAGAAATTCCGAGACATAAAAGGAGAGGTCATATGCATCCCCATCAACAGACCCTGGCCCGGCCCGTTCAATGTGTCGGCATCGGACTTCACTCAGGCAAAAGTGTCAATTTGACTATCAGACCCGCGCCAGTCAACCATGGCATTAAATTCGTTCGAACCGATCTGCCCCACAAACCTGTTATCAGTGCCCATTTCCGAAACGTAATTGACACCAGCCTTGCAACGACTCTTGGAACCGATGGCGTGATTATTTCCACCATTGAGCACTTGATGGCCGCCATTGCCGGCCTCTGCATTGATAACGCCCTGGTGGAGATGGACGCATACGAAGCCCCTATTATGGACGGCAGCGCTGGGCCGTTTACGTGTATGTTAAGAGAGGCCGGAATCAGGGCCCAGTCAGGAAGGCGCTGTACTCTTGTGGTAAAGAAACCGATTGAGATGGCAGATGAAGACAAAAAAGTCGGGCTTTACCCCTCAGACACCCTTAAGATTTCTTACACCATAGAGTTCGACCATCCACTTGTAAGGCGTCAGTCATATACCATTTCGCTAACCGATACCCTTTTTGAAAAAGAGATCAGCCGGGCCAGAACCTTTGGGTTCTTGCACGAGGTTAATTATCTGAAGCGGAATGGATTTGCCAGGGGTGGCTCCCTGGAAAATGCAGTGGTGATCGACCAGGATAGGATATTGAACCAGGAAGGTCTTCGCTATGAAGACGAATTTGTGCGCCACAAGGTACTCGACTGTATTGGTGACCTTTCGTTGCTTGGGATGCCGTTTATCGGTCACATTGTCGCCTACAAATCCGGGCACGCCCTCAATCATGCCCTGTTGAAAAGATTCATCGACCAAAAGTCCTGCTGGGAAACCGTATAGACCCCTGTTGTCTCACCTTGGTCCTGTCCCCTCTAAATCCCTTGCAATTTGAAATCCGGTTGGTTATTGTAACCTGGGTTGAGCGGTTCAACGTTCACGGCATAACATTAAAAAGATATTTTGACAGGATGAACAGGATTTACATGATTTTTCTGCCCCGCCAACGGCGGGGCAAATAAATATCCTGTTTATCTTGTAAATCCTGTCTAAAGTCATTTGAACCGTGAACCAATCACTTTAGGTGTAAATTTACATGCAGAAAAGGATTCTGATATTCGGACTCTGGCTGCTTCTGTTGGTTTCGGGCGTGGCCTGGGGTCAAGATGCCAGGATAACCGACGTCATCGTCACAAACACCAGGGATGATCTCATATTGTATTTCAGGGTTCAGGGCTGTTTCACTGAAGAACTCCAGCAGGCCATCTTGAACGGTGTTCCCACCACCTTTACTTTTCTGGTCTCTCTTGGTCAGGTTCGGAGTTTTTGGAAGGACAAGAATCTTGCCACCCTGGAGATCCGCCACACCGTCAAATACAATAGCCTGAAGAATGAGTTTCTGATTACTCGCAACGAACAGAGTGACAAACCCGTTATTGTGAATACGCTGTCTGAGGCGAGAAGAATCATGGCCGAGGTTGAGAATCTCAAAATTGCCAAGCTTGAATCCCTTGAAAGGAACCACCGCTACCAGGTCAGGGTAAAGGCGGAACTCAGCAAGATCACCCTCCCGTTTTATCTGCATTATGTATTTCGGTTCTTCCTGTTTCTGTGGGATTTTGAAACTGACTGGTACACAACCGATTTTATATACTAAGACCGAACCCAGGGCTTCGCCCAATTGGAGCAATGGAGTAATGGAGCAATGGAGTAATGGAGTAATGGAGTAATGGACTGATCGATCTAATACGGGATTTTACATCTTCCACTACTCCAGTACTCCAACACTCCGTCATTCGTTATCTTGCAATTGCAAATAGAAAACCAAAGCGTTGTCATTTCACCAAGTTGTAGAATCTCGGAGACATAGATATATATGGCAAGAATATCAGAAGAAGAAGTCAAACGCCGCAAGCGTGAACGAATCATCATGCTGCTTCTTCTCGTGGTGGTTGGCCTCCTGTTCTATGCAGAAAGCAGGGTCATCCGCTTTGGAGCAGGCCTGCCTATCTCCAATACGGTTGTCATGTTCATCCTCATCAACGTCAACATGCTTGTGTTGCTGTTGTTGATTTTTCTTGTCTTTAGAAACGTGGTGAAGCTTCTCTACGACCGAAAGCGAAAGGTCATGGGGGCCAAGCTGCGAACCAAGCTTGTGGTGGCGTTTGCCAGCCTTTCCCTGATTCCGACCATCCTTCTTTTTTTCTTTTCGATCCAATTCATAACTTCCAGCGTGGCGTTCTGGTTCAATTTGCCCGTGGAACAGTCTCTGGAAAGATCCCTGGACGTTGGCAAATATATGTATAAGCAGTGTGCGGAGAACAACCGTTTCTATCTGGAACGAATCGCCTATCAGATTGCACACAGGAATTTGCTGAACAAAGGGAATAGAAAAGCCCTCACCCGTTATATTCAGGTTGCCCAGAGGGCTTTCAACATCGACGCGATCGAGGTCTATTCTACCCGCTCGGAGCGGTTGGCACTATCCCTCGATGCAAATCTGGAAGGAACACCGTTTGATGCGGTCTCAGCAGATGCAATACAAAAGGAAATTCACCGGGTCAGCTTTACCACGCTGACAGGCCACCTCCCTTCAGGTGAGACAGTCAGAACACTTGGATGCATTCCATTCAATGCCGGTCCGGATGAAGCCATTGGTGTGGTGACTGTCACCACCGTTATCCCTGTTAGTCTTTCAGAAAATATGGGCGCTATTTCCCGGGGGTTTGATCAATACCAACAAATGAAGATGATGAAATGGCCCATCCAGGTAAGTCACCTGATAACACTCTCCATTGTGGCCCTGCTGATTATATTCTGCGCCACGTGGTTTGGATTTTACTTAGCAAGGACCCTGACGATTCCTATCCAGGAATTGGCCGAGGGAACACGGCGCGTGGCTGAAGGAGACCTTAACTTTACCATAAACGAGGTCACCGATGATGAAATGGGCACGCTGGTCCATGCCTTCAACAGGATGACCCGCGATCTGAGAGCAGGCAAGCAACAACTTGAACTCGTAGCCCGGGAACTCAGGATACGAAACCTTGAAATTGAACAAAGGCGCCTTTACATGGAGACAGTTTTAAGGAATGTCTCCACTGGTGTTATTTCAATCGATGCTGCGGGGTTTATTTCTACTGTCAACAAGTCAGCGGAAAAGATGCTTGGGTTCAAAGGGGAACAGGTGCTGAATCGAAGCTACAAAAAGATTCTAAGTCCTCAATACCTGGAATTGAGCAGAGACCTTCTGGAGGAAGTGGAAAGTAGCCCTGAGAACTCGGTGGAAAGGCCTGTGAGAGTCACCATCGATGAGACCGCCCGCACCTTCATGGTTTACGTCACAGCCCTCAAAGACGATAAAGATCGTTACATGGGGATGGTCGTTGTTTTTGATGACCTTACGGAGATCGAAAAGGCCCAAAGGATGGCAGCCTGGCGTGAGGTGGCACGGCGGATTGCCCATGAGGTAAAAAATCCCCTCACCCCTATTAAGCTCTCTGCGCAAAGACTCAGGCGCAAATATGGTGATCAAATTGTAAGGGATAATTCTGTTTTCGTGGAATGCACACAGACCATCATCGATCAAGTAGATCAGATAAAAAACCTTGTGAACGAGTTTTCCTCCTTTGCAAGGCTTCCCGCATCAAACCCTGAGCCCTGCCAGTTGCCCGAAATCGTAGAAGATGCTATGGCACTTTACCGGGAAGCACGGCCTGACATTTTGTTTAAGGTCAATTCAAAGCCGGACATACCGCAGCTTAATTTAGACCAACAGCAGATCAAACGTGTCATGATCAATCTGATTGATAATGCCATTGCAGCCATGGACGGGAAGGGATTCATTGAGGTGGCATTGAGCTTTGATCCGATTCTCAAAATTGTGCGACTGGAGATAAGTGATACAGGAACCGGGATCTCAGCAGAAGACAAGATGCAACTCTTTGAACCCTATTTTTCTACCAAGAAGACCGGTATGGGATTGGGACTCTCTATTGTCAGCACCATTATTGAAGACCACAATGGATTTATCCGAGTGCACGACAATCAACCAAGGGGAACAAAATTTATTGTGGAATTGCCGGCATAACCGATTGAATATTGAATATTGAAGAATGAAGAATGAAGAATGACAATCTTCAATATTCAATCGACAATCAACAATCAACAATCCAAGGGGTAAACCAGTGTTTCCAACCATATTAGCTGTTGATGATGAAGTTACCATACTGCAGTCGCTAAGCGGCATCCTTTCTGATGAAGGTTTTGTAGTCCTGACCGCTTCTAATGGATACGAAGCCTTGAAGATTATAGAGGAGGAATCTCCAGACCTGGTCCTTCTGGATATCTGGATGCCAGGCATTGACGGCATAGAAACGCTTCAGGAAATCAAGAGGACGAACCCGTTTCTTCAGGTAGTCATTATCTCAGGCCACGGAACCATTGAAACGGCTGTTAAGGCCACGAAACTGGGGGCTTACGACTTTATCGAAAAACCGCTTTCCATTGAAAAAGTTGTGGTAACGATTAACAACGCCCTCAACTTCCGGCAACTGGAAGAGGAAAATCGTTTTCTTCGCAAGAAGACCCTTGAAAAACATTCAATCACCGGAAACAGCCCACCGATTCAGGCCGTGAAGAAGCAAATTGCTGTTGCCGCACCTACCAGGGCATGGATATTGATCACGGGCGAGAACGGAACCGGAAAAGAACTCGTGGCCCGCACCATTCATCAAATGAGCCACCGTGCAGACAAGCCCTTGATCGATGTGAACTGCGCTGCGATACCAGATCAGTTGATTGAAAGCGAGCTTTTTGGCCATGAGAAGGGCGCGTTCACTGACGCCACCAGCAGAAAGCGAGGCAAATTCGAGGTTGCCAACGGCGGTACGATATTTTTGGATGAGATTGGAGACATGAGCCTTAAGACACAGGCCAAGATCCTTCGACTTTTGCAGGAGCAAAAATTTGAACGGCTCGGCGGTACTCGCACGCTAACTGTGGATGTGCGGGTTATAGCAGCAAGCAACAAGGACCTGGAAAGAGAAATCGAGAAAGGAACCTTTCGAGAAGACCTGTACTACCGATTAAACGTCATTCCCATCGAGGTGCCCCCTTTGCGTAACCGCACCGAAGACATTCCATTGCTGATAGAAACCTTTCTGAAAGAGTCTGCCGCAGATGGACACTGCGGTTTAAAAACTATAACGCCTCAAGCCATCGAGCATCTCAAGGTTTATCGCTGGCCAGGCAATGTTCGGGAGCTCAAGAACCTGGTGGAGAGACTGGCCATCATGACTGAATCGAAAGTGATCGACGAAGACGATATCCCTTCCTCATATAAAGGTAAGGACGCCATGCCTGCCGACGTGGGGATTTTTGACGTCGATTTCTTGAAAGAGGCCAAGAAACAATTCGAAAAGACGTATATCTTGCGGAAACTTTCTGAAAATGAAAACAATATTTCTCAAACCGCAGACGCAATTGGCATTGAGAGGAGCCATCTCCACAAGAAGATAAAGTTCCTCGGTATTAAATTATGACCAAGAGGGCAGAGGATAGCATTGTGCGCTACCAACCTAAAGCGGGACTCCTCCAGAATAAAGCAGGTGTGCGGGTGAGCAGGTGTGCAGGTGTGAATTCGCTCACTTTCCCACTTTCTCACCTGCGCACTTTCTGGAGCGGCTGTCCCGCCTTAAGTTGGTAGCCGCACTGTGGGGCATGCGTGAGGGTTATCGGCGGAGCATTAAGAGGGAAACGGCTTCATCCCTTGCGCGGTTTGACAATCCGACCTACCTCAGACTACTTACGTGAGTCCATCTTTAACATCCTCGGAAGCAGGGTTGAAGATGCGGTTGTGCTTGATCTGTTTGCCGGTACCGGTAGTCTCGGGATAGAGGCGCTCAGCCGTGGAGCTGCAACGGCCGTTTTTGTTGACAAAGATTCCCGATCCATAAAATTGCTCACTCAAAACATTTCCGCCTGCTGCCTCGAAGCGCGAAGCACTATATTGAAACGGGACATAATGCGGGGATTGCGATTTTTGAAGTCAACGGAGCGTGCCTTTGACTTGGTGTTTATCGATCCTCCTTATGATAAGGGTTTTGTCGGACGAACAATGCAACTGCTGGATCGTGCCGAAGTGACATCGGATGGCGTCTCTATCGTTGTCGAGCACAGCAGGCGCGAGACACTACCAGAAGAGGTGGCACGCTTTATCCTCAGTGACCAGAGACATCACGGGAAAATCCTTGTCTCCTTTTACAGGCCTGTGTTATAAAAGAGTTTATTGGGTTTATTGAGTTTATTGGGTTTCCCGCATAGCGCATAGCGCAGAGGGCAAAGCACAGAGGGCAGAGCGCAGAGGGCAAAAGATATGAACGCTATGCGCCATGCGCTATGCGCTATGCTCCTTAAACACAACAAACGAGTTATGGCTTTACTGGAGTGCATATGGGAAAAATAGCTGTATATCCTGGATCCTTTGATCCGGTAACCAATGGACATTGCGATTTGGTTATGCGGGGGCTTAGACTTTTTGACAAGGTCATTGTTGCCATAGCCAGAAACGGAACCAAGGACCCGCTTTTTACTATTGAGGAGCGCCTGGAGATGCTGAACGAAAGTTTTAAGGACATCCCGGGTGTTGAGGTGGATGCATTTGACGGGCTCCTGGTCGATTATGTTGTCAGGCGTGAGGCGAATGCCATTTTGCGGGGTCTTAGGGCCGTGTCTGACTTTGAATATGAATTTCAGATGGCCCTCATGAACCGGAAGCTCAATAGAGATGTCCAAACAGTTTTCCTCATGACAGGGTTGCGGTGGATCTACATCAGCTCCTCGATTATTAAGGAAGCCGCACGGTTCGGAGGAGAGACCCGCGGCATGGTCCCGGATATTGTTTGTGAAAAGTTAAAGGAAAAGTTTGCAAGTCTTAAGCCTGATGCATGAGAAAAGTTACTGGCCTCGGAGTACCGGAGTGATGGAGTACTGGAGTGATGGAAAAACAACACGCAGAGGACCTCCGGGGTTTCACGTATTTTCCAACACTCCAATGCTCCAGTACTCCATGAACGGTTGCGATGGATCTATGGAGGCTCCAAATATTCTGTAGTGTGGTTGAGCTGAAAAGCTTTTCCAGGGCGGCGAAGGCGGTATATCTTTCTCAACCCACGGTAAGCAGCCATGTTAAAGATCTGGAAGATCATTTCGAATGTAAACTCGTCGATCGCCTGGGAAGGGAAGTCGTTCCCACCAGGGCAGGCGCTCTTCTTTACGGTTATGCGAAAAAAATTATTGCCCTGAAGCAAGAAGCGGAAAATGCCCTGGCCGAGTTTCAAGGCAAAATCAAAGGACGTCTGACCATTGGCGGAAGCACCATACCTGCCGGTTATATCCTCCCTCCTTTGTTAGGAAGATTCAAGGAATACTACCCCGACGTCGTGGTGAGCCTCGTACAAAACGATACGCAAAGGATCATCCGGGATACGCTTGAAGGGAATGTGGAGCTCGGAATTGTGGGTGCTAAGGCCAGGGAAGCTCAACTTTTTCAGAAGAAGATCATAGATGATCAGATGTTTCTCATCGTGCCGCAGAAGCATAGGTGGGCAGCCAAGCGCCATATTGTGATGGATGAACTTATCAGAGAACCCTTCGTAATGCGTGAGCAAGGCTCCGGCACTCGCAAGTCCATTGAACAGGTGTTGGACAAATCGGGTCATTCCCTTGGCGCCCTGAATGTTGTAGCCGAGATGGGAAGTACAGAAGCCATTCGCCAGGGCATCAAGGCAGGTGTGGGGGTCTCCATCCTGTCTGAATGCGCTGTGGCCGAAGAGCTGGCCACCGGAAGCCTTAAGAAAGTGAAGATTAAGGGATTGTCATTTAAGAGGGCTTTTTATCTGACGTTTCACAGACATCGCACACAGTCTCCTTTGTGTCGAACCTTTATCAAGTTTCTGAATCGTGAAACGTGAATTAAATCAAGAATTTGATTACCACAAATCCTAAAATCAACAATATCACAAAAGCCGTGGCAAGTACATTGAAGTACCTTTCGATAACTGACTGAATCTTCGGCCCAAAAAGATAGATTAGGCCACCGACCATAAAGAAACGAGCTGATCTGGAAATAGCAGAAGCAAAGAGAAAAACCGTAAAATCGAGCCGGAAGGCGCCAGCCGTAATCGTGAAAACTTTATAAGGAATCGGGGTAAAACCTGCGATCCCCACCGCCCAGGCACCATAAAGCGAATAGAGCTGCCGCATATATTCATATCTGTCTATCAATCCGTAAAACCGGATAATGGCATCGCCAATAGTGGCCATCAATTGCCATCCGATGAGATAGCCAAAACACCCACCCAATATGGATCCGCCCGAACAGACCAGGGCATATTGGAGCGATTTTCCTGGCAGGGCAACCGACAGAATAATCAGAAGTACATCAGGTGGAACCGGGAAAAAGGAGGACTCGCAAAAGGCTAAGGCAAACAACGCCCATGTTCCGTACGGGGTTTCGGCCCAGTGCAAGATCCACCCATAGAGTCTCCGCAACACGGCTTAGCCTTCTTTCCAGCCGTGGTTTCCAATGAGCTTTACAAACCGGCAGCCCCCCAGGTCGGTCGTGTGGACGCCATCTTCATCTCTGTGGATCTTGAGGAGTCTTTGGGAGAACCTGTTCCCCACAGGGATGACCAGGCGGCCACCCATCGTCAACTGTTGTACAAGTTTCTCCGGCACCTCCGGTGCCCCGGCTGTTACGATGATTGCATCAAAGGGACTCTCATCAGGCCAGCCTAAGGTGCCATCGGAACACCTGGCGACCACGTTATGGTAACCGAGCTGATCAAGGAGCTTGCGAGCTCTCATAAACAGCTCCCTGATCCGTTCAATCGTATAGACCCGAAAGGCCAGCTCAGCCAGTATGGCTGCCTGGTACCCTGACCCGGTTCCAAGTTCAAGGACGCGATCATCCTTGGCCAATTCAAGGGCTTGAGTCATCTCCGCTACAATATACGGCTGAGATATGGTCTGGCCTTCACCAATGGGAAGGGGAAAATCTCCGTACGCCTGGTCCTGCAGGGCTTCACTTACAAAAAGATGCCGGGGAATCTTGCGCATTGCCTCAAGGACCCTCTGGTCATGGATGCCACGGGCCTCGATTTGTGTAGCCACCATCTTTTCCCGGATGCGCTTAAACTTCACTATAACCCCTACCCTACAACCCTTTGTACACGACCCGACGTAGTTACAAATTTTTCAACTTCTGCGGTTGAATAGTGCGGCTTCGGTCATACTTTTGGACAGCACCAGGATATACTGGTTACAATGCTCTGCGTTGTAACCCTGGCCCAGACCTGGACTATGGCCTTAGGAAACTGATTGAAGCGGGTCGCGCCAGGGCAGGCCAAATGGCTGGACGCTCTGCGTCCAATCAGTGTTGCTACTTCCTGGGCGCAGAGCGCCCATCGGGTGCGTTCCCACGCAGAGCGTGGGAATGAGAATGAACCTTTGAACCCTGAACCTCTGAACCCGTGAACAGTTACCAAATTTTTTTACCAGAATAGGGAGTTCGAGTCAAGGGCAAGGCCATTTCTAGTTTACGTGACGCGATTGTTGTGATATCGTTTTTAAGAAGTGAGCTAAAGTGCCTAAAATGAGCTAGAATTTAGGAATTGCGAATTCAGGGATTTAGGAATTAAAAGACTGAAACCAATCAATTCCTTAATTCCTTAATTCCCTAATCCCTTAATCGCCTTAACTTTAGGCACTTTAGTCCACCCTGGCCCAGACCTGGCTTATAGGCATAATAGGCTGATTCGGGCACCTGGCGTCCTATAGGCTTGAGCTGATCTGAGCACGTAGCGCCAGGGCGGGCTTTAGGCACTTCATTTGATGGAGGATGATATGTCGTTGAAAGAAAATCTGAAGAAAAAGATCTTATTGGACAGCCTTTCAAGGACCGTATTACAGTCCACTGGATTGCCTGGGAGGCCTCGGAAGGTGGATAAAGAAAACATGCGGAGACTTCTTTCGTTGAGTCCTTTTGTCCTGGAAAAACAAAGAGACCTTGAGCTCTATTTTCGAGAACTTGAGCCGGACATAGGAGAGATCCTTGTGCTGGACAATGAGCTTCCTCTTTACGGCAAAACCACCCTTGATGATGTGACGCTGCGCAAGAGCCCTGAATTGAAGGAAATGATCAGCATTCGAAACATCATCAAAATCTTAAGTGACTCCGATGTTCTCATGTGCAAAGGTCGGGATGCTGTCCGCCACGTGTACGACCGCGCTCTGGATTTGCTGGACTTTCGCTTTGAGGAAGGGGACCTGGAAGAAATGGCCAGTGACGGGATTGACGCCCTTGCCAGGGGAGATTCCGAGGCGGTCATGGAAGCCCTTGACCTCTTTATAGAATTTATGGGTTACGAGCCGGTTCCGGCGGCAGCATTGGTGAATGATTATGTGATGTTCGGTTCGCACCATGAGGCAGAAGACGAAAGGGAAAGTTTTGGCCCCATCATCATGTACAACGATAGAACGAACATCATTAGACTAATCAAGGCAACAGTGTCTGTAGACGATCCTCTCGCAGCGGAGACTCTCGCGGGAGTTGCTCTGGGCGAAATAGAACCGGATGCAGAAGGATATGAAGTCTTCCGGTTCCTGAAACAGGAGGCCCTAAAAAAGGAACGCCCAACGGTACACTAACACCACACTGCCTTGCCGTCCCTTTTCTCTTGACAAACGTATTCTTTAATAAAGGAAGGCAATACGTCATGGCAATTGCAACCAATCTGGGCTTTCCCCGAATCGGAACAAAACGTGAACTGAAGCGAGCCGTTGAAAGTTTCTGGGCGGATAAAATTGGTCCGGAGGAACTGGAATCCACCGCAAGAGCGTTGCGCCAACAGCACTGGAAACTCCAGCAGGATCTCGGAATCGAACACATTCCTTCGAATGACTTTTCACTTTATGACCAGGTGCTCGACACGGCGGCGATGGTAGGAGCGGTCCCGGCACGCTTCGGCTGGCGGGCCGAGAGTGTCGACCTGGCCACCTATTTCGCGATGGCACGTGGATCAGATGAAGTCCCCGCAATGGAAATGACGAAATGGTTCGATAGCAACTACCACTTTATTGTTCCCGAGTTCGAAATCGGACAGAAATTCCGGCTCGCTTCGACCAAACCCATGGATGAGTTCAAAGAAGCCTGGGCGCTTGGCATCCGGACGCGTCCGGTCCTCCTGGGGCCCGTTTCGTTCCTGCTTCTCGGCAAGAGCCGTGAAGAAGAGCTGGACCCCCTCACCCTGCTTGACGGTTTGCTGCCCGTCTACGAGGATGTCCTTTACAGGCTCATGGACTCCGGCGCCGAGTGGGTCCAGATCGACGAGCCAGTGCTTGCCCTTGACCTGCATCAGAATGCATTAGCGGCCTTTGATATGGCGTATGGCCGTCTGAATGGGGCCACGAATAAGCTCAAGATCTGCCTCGCGACCTACTTCGGAGACCTGCGCGAGAACCTTGTACCAGCGTTGCGGATGCCCGTGGCGGTGCTCCACCTGGACCTTATTCGCGCACCGCACCAGCTCGACCGGGCTGTGCGTCAGGTTTCAGAAAACTCAATCCTCTCGCTTGGCGTGATCGACGGCCGCAATGTCTGGCGGACGAATCTGGATAGCACACTGGAACTGATTGAAAAGGCGGTAGCCAGGGTAGGCCCTGACCGCATCCTTATCGGGCCGTCCTGCTCGCTTCTTCACTGCCCGATCGACCTGGAACTCGAAGATACATTGGACGAAGAACTGAAAGGATGGATGGCCTTCGCTCGCCAGAAGCTTGGAGAAATAGTCATGCTCACGCGCGCTGTCAACGACGGACGTGGAGCGATTGCGGAGGCGATTGCGGAAAGCAGTGCCTGGGCTGAACGCCGGAGGCGGTCCAGCCGAATTCATAATTCGCAGGTCAAGGACCGGGTCGCCAATGTGGATGAAAAGATGCTTAAGCGGAAAAGCCCATTCCGTGTCCGGCGGGAAATCCAAAGAGCCAGACTGAATTTGCCGCTGCTTCCTACCACGACCATCGGCTCATTTCCTCAAACCGCGGAAGTCCGGAAGGCGCGCGCAGCCTTTAGAAAAGGAGAGTGGCCCGCCGGAAGGTACGAAGCCTTCGTCAAGGAGGAGATCGAAAAGGCCGTCCGGTTCCAGGAGGAAATTGGACTGGACGTGCTCGTTCACGGCGAGTTCGAGCGCAATGACATGGTGGAGTATTTCGGGGAACAATTAGAGGGTATCGCCTTCACGCAAAATGGATGGGTTCAGAGCTATGGCACACGTTGCATCAAGCCTCCGGTAATTTATGGCGACGTCAGGCGTGGCGAGCCGATGACAGTCCATTGGATCAAGTACGCCCAGTCGTTGACGACCCGGCCGCTAAAGGGCATGCTCACCGGCCCGATCACTATACTGCAGTGGTCTTTTGTCCGTGATGACCAGCCACGTCGGGAGACAGCGTATCAGATCGCACTGGCCCTCCGTGATGAGGCCGCCGACCTGGAGGCAGCCGGCATCCGCATCATCCAGATCGATGAACCCGCCTTGCGGGAGGGGTTGCCACTGTGCAGGCATGAATGGCCGGAATATCTCAAATGGGCCATCGATGTGTTCCTTCTTGCCTCGTCTGGTGTGCGAGACGATACGCAAATCCACACGCATATGTGCTATTCGGAGTTCAATGACATCATCGAGGCGATTGCGGCCCTTGACGCAGATGTCATCTCCATAGAGGCATCGCGCTCAGACATGGAACTGCTAAATGCCTTTGTCCGGTTCCAATACCCCAATGAGATCGGACCGGGCATATACGACATCCACAGTCCGCGAGTGCCTTCCGTGGATGAAATAAAAGCGCTGTTGCGCAAAGCCCTCAACGTCTTTCGGCCTGAACGTTTGTGGGTCAATCCCGACTGCGGACTGAAGACGCGTGGCTGGCCCGAGGTGCGCGCCGCTTTGCACAATATGGTGGTAGCGGCTAATGCCTTGCGGGAAACGTTAATTTGAGGAAACTCGATTGACTTTGACGTTGCCGTGGGGTCAACAACTTGACAAATGCTTTATTATCATTTAGAAATCCATAATAATATTGTAGACTTTTGAGTTGACGTGGGGGCTGCGACTGTTTCTTTCTTGTTCGCGGGCTAATAAGAGAGCAGATTTTGGGGAAGATGGAAATACGTTATCCGAAGTGCATGGAAGAGATACCATCCCAAAGGCAGGAAGAATTAGAAAAAGAAATCAGCCATTTTTTGAAATTTTCTCCCTGTCAGAGGCTTCGCTATGTTGAAAAAGAATGGTTGGCGCTTCAGAATTATATCCAGAAGTTTGGAGTCGTATGGAAAGCAAAAGAGATAACAACTCCTTAAGTCTCTCCAATATTTTTCCCTTGACATCAGCAGAGACTATCGAATAAAAAAGTCCGTGGTGCCCTTATGGGCTTAATAGGGAATCCCGTTAAAATCGGGAGCGGGCCCGCCGCTGTAACCCTGCCCTCTGATGAAGGTTAACCTGTTGGCCAGTTTTGGCCGTTGGGGAAAGCCTCCGGCAAACCGACTTAACCGGCAAACCGGTAACCCGAAAATAGAGGGAACCCTTTTAGCATTTAGTGCCACTGTCTGCATCTGGCGGATGGGAAGGCCGCTAAAAGGGCGGGGGAGCCAGAAGACCTGCCACAAAAAGAATAGTGTCTCACGATTCTCGCGTGCTCAGGTTGTGGACACAAGACAGTTTTGAGGATAAAAAAGGGAAATCCC
>JAGMBW010000115.1 GCA_023129535.1 Desulfobacterales bacterium | reverse complement strand
GAATCATCGGCCTGGGGATTTTTTTGTATTGTTACGGTTTCATTAGAATCGGGTAGACTATGTTGCGCAAGAAAACGCTCACGGGCCTTTTTCTGACCTTGGGCCTCATCGTATCTGTCTTGTCGCCACCAATGCATTGGTCTGGTGAACGCGCATTGCCTTCGACGGCATCAGTCAGCCGTGCCCAGGCCCATCACCATGGACCGAAGGCACGAAGGATCGTTTCAATGGCTCCCAACATCACCGAAACCATTTTTGCACTTGGATGCGGAGATTGCGTTGTTGCGGCCACCGATTTTTGCACATACCCTGCTGAAGCGAGAGCTTTACCGAAGGTAGGTGGGTACTTTAATCCGAATCTGGAAAGGTTGACCGCCTTGTGTCCTGACCTCCTCATCTTACAGGGAAAGCACGAAAAGGTTGATGCCTTTTGCCGGGCCAAGGGCATTCCTGTCCTGCATGTGGCCATGGACAGTATCTCCTCTATCTATCGGGGCATTGTGGATTTAGGCAGCGCGCTTCACCGTCCCGAACGCGCCGAACACCTATGTACCACCATTCGTCATCAACTGGAGGCGGTACAGAAAGAGGTCGCTGGTTATCCCCGGCAGAAGGTCTTTATCTGTCTGGGTCGTGCACCCAGTGGCATGACAAACCTTTACACAGCAGGAGGACCAAGCTTTATCAGCGAGATTCTTCAAATCGCTGGGGGAGACAATATCTTTGCCGACGTAACACAGCCCTATCCTGAAGCATCCAAAGAGAGCCTGCTCAAGCGGGCACCAGAAATCATTATTGAAATGCGCCCCGGCGAGGATATCTCAGATCTCAGGCGAAGGCAGATCATCGCTGAATGGGATATCCTTCGAGGCGTTCCGGCCGTCTCAAATCGCAGGGTTTATGTCCTCACGGAAGACCTTCTTTTGGTGCCGGGGCCTCGCGTGGGTGTTGCCGCCCGTTTTCTGGCAAAGCCGCTTCATCCGGAGATCCAAGATGGATCATAAGCCTCTGTGCGCAGAAGGAGTAGACTATCAGTACGCTGAGAGCGACTGGCAGCTCTTCCCGGCCTCATTTTCCGTAATGAAAGGTGAGATATTGGGAATCATTGGCCCCAATGGGTCAGGGAAGAGCACGCTTTTGAAGATTGCCGCCCGCGCATTATCGCCCAAGGCGGGCCAGGTCCTCCTTGAAGGAAAGGATATGGGGAAGATGAATCGGCGCGAAATCGCCCGGCGCCTTGCCTACCTTCCTCAGAATGCCGAGAGCCATCTTGACTACGCGGTGGAAGAAGTGGTTGCCATGGGTCGCTTTCCCTACCTGAAGGGTCCAGGTTTTCTTAGCTCCCATGACATGGATGTGGTCACGCGATGTCTCCTTCAGACAGAAACCGAATGCTACCGCGAGCGTCCCTTGTCCCGGCTTTCAGGCGGCGAACGTCAGCGGGTACTCCTGGCGTCAGTGATAGCCCAGGAGCCGAAGGTCCTGTTGCTGGACGAACCGACGAGCGCCCTGGACATCCACCATCAGGTCAGGTTCTTTACCCTGCTTAACGACCTTGTTGCAGGAGGCCTGGCGGTCGCCGTGGTGACCCATGACCTGAATCTGGCGTCTCTCTTCAGCGACCGTCTCCTGCTACTGAAAGGAGGAAAAATTATCCACCAGGGAAGCCTGGAAGAGATCCTAAAGAGCCAAATACTACGAGAAACCTACGGTGATGGCATGGAAATTATGCGGCATCCGACGACCGGACGTCCTGTCGTGCTTCCAACCGCCGGATCCGGATCACACGAGGAAGGAAAATCATGACCGCGATCCTGACACCGAAAAGGTTCGCTTTGCTCATGACGGCCTATGCTTTGCTGGCCCTGGTCATCTTCGCTGTCGCGCCATTCTTCGGCAGTGAAAGCCTGGCTTTCAACAATGTGGTGGATGCCCTCTTTTCGCACAGGGCACACGTAGACGCTGACATTTTTTTCTACCACCGAATACCCCGGGTGCTGCTCGCCTTTCTGGTCGGTGGCTCTCTGGCTGTGGCAGGTGGTGCACTGCAAGTCGTATTGCGGAACCCCTTGGCAGAGCCGTTCATCCTTGGGATAGCTGGTGGTGGAGCCGTGGGCGCTGTCATCGCCATATCCGTTCCCGGGCTTTTTATTCGCGCAGGCCCCTTTTCCTCCGTGCAGCTTCTTACCCTCCTGGGGTGCATTATCTGTATAGGGGGCATTTATTGGCTTGCCCGCAGCCCTCTGGGGATCTCCATGACAACGATTCTACTGGCCGGGGTCACCATTAACATCCTCTGTGGAGCCGCTATCCTGCTGGTGCGCTATCTGGTCAGCCCTCACCTTCTTGTGGCCATGGACCGGTGGATGATGGGGGGGCTGGATGTGGTCGGATACCGGGAACTGTCTGCCCTTCTCCCGCTCCTTTTGCCAGGCCTTGCGTTGCTTTTCATGCAGGGGCATGCCCTTAACCAGCTTGCATTTGGTGAAGAGATGGCTGTGGGACACGGCGTGAATGTGGCATCCGTCCAAAAGCAGGTTTTTCTCGGCACAGGGCTTGCGACCGCAGGAGCCGTTTCCCTGGCAGGGCCGATTGGTTTTGTGGGCCTCATCATCCCGCATGCCGTGCGCCGTTTGTCAGGGGTTGACCATCGTGTAGTTCTTCCGGCCTCATTCTGTTTGGGCGGGGCTTTTTTGACAGTGTGTGATCTGGTAGCGCGCACGGTGGTGGCGCCCACGGAGATGCCTGTAGGTATAATCACAGCGTTGGTGGGAGGGCCGGTTTTTCTCAGAATCCTGCTGAAGCGAGGAAAAGTCAGATAGGCTCAAAAGGCATACTTCGTATTAGCATTACGGAAAGGAAGGCAACATTATGAAGAAAAGAAGACAAGATACTGTGGAAGTATGGGAAGGAGATACAAGATGAAAAGGTTTTTGGTGTTATTTGTGTCACTATTTTTGATGATCGGAGCGACGCCAGCCAATGCGGCAGTGAGTGATTTTGAAGGCTTGTACCTTGATCTTGAGTCCTATTGGAACGGGTCTGATGAGTCAGGAGGTTTTAGCAGCGGTGACGCGAGTTTCAACAACAACTACGATTCTACCTGGGGAAGCTGGGATGGTTTTTCATACTCAAACATTACAGACACCACAACCGATGGTATGGGGGGCCAGTACAACGCCATAACTGGTGGTGGGTTAAACAGCTCCAGCAAGTATGCGGTCAGTTACTATAGTGCCTGGGCAGCCAACCCGCCCACGGCAACTCGCCCATCAGAGCAAGTTGTAACAGGAGCCTATTTTACCAACAACAATTATGCCTACTATTCAATGCTAAACGGCGATGCTTATGCGAAGAAGTTCGAAGAAGGCGACTGGTTCAAGTTGACGATCACTGGCAAAGACGCCACAGGTACTGAGACAGGGATCGTGGATGCGTACCTTGCCAACGGCACGAATATCGTACGTGTCTGGACCTGGGTGGATTTGAGCAGCTTGGGAAAGGTCAAGAGTCTCGAGTTTACCTTAAGTTCGTCGGACACAGGCGACTGGGGAATGAATACACCCGCATATTTTTGCATGGACAGCCTGAACGGCACGCCTCCCCTTACGGGAAGTATTTCTGGAGTTGTGACTACCGACATCGTCGGCCATGTTACCCCTGTAGAGGGTGGTATCATCAATCTGGCAGGAACCGGTCTTGTTACAACTACGAATGCGAGCGGAGAATATTCGTTCAATAACGTCCCGGAAGGCACTTATGAGCTTCAAATTGAAGCTACTTATTTTGAACCAATGATTGTCTCCAATGTGAATGTAACTTCTGGGGTGCCTACGTCGGTTAGCGAGATCCAGCTTTCCCTGCCAACACCTCCGCAGATACTGCCTGGCGATGCGACTGGAGACGGTAAGCTGGGGCTTGACGATGTTATTTACATTCTCCAGGTTCTGTCGGGTGTAAGAACACAAATAGCGCCATAAAGAGGATTTCGGAATTAGCTTGTGAGAAACCGTGCAGATAGTTAGGTATAAACCCGTTGTTTTTTTTGTCCTCATCATAAGTCAACTTCTCTTATCCTTCCCGTTGAATGTAAATCTTCTTTATGGAGGCAATACTGGCCGAGAGGGGGAAGAGCAGCGTGGCGCAAGAGAATTGCCCCGATTTGAACTTGGTGAGGTCGTTGTCACGGCTACCAGAATCAAGGAACCGATCCGAAACATACCGAGAAACGTGACTGTAATAACCAGCGAGGATATCGAGCAGGCCCCCAGCAATAATGTGGTGGACCTTCTCGGAAGAGAATCGGGTATAAACCTTAGAAGCTTTTTCGGGAATGACAAGCAGGCAGGGGTAGACATACGCGGCATGGGAGATACCTTTGTAAGTAATGTGATCGTAATGGTTGATGGGGTAAAGCTCAACCCACCTGATATGGCAGGACCCGATCTTTCCTCGATCCCGCTCGATCAGATTGAGCGCATAGAAATCGTTCGTGGAGCCGGATCAGTGCTCTATGGTGATGGAGCCGTTGGAGGAGTCATCAATATCATAACCAAAAAAGGACAAAAAGAGCCCGAAACTCGCCTATATGCGTCACATGGCAGCTATGACATGCTTGATGGGCGGGTGTCGCATCGTGGACAGATTAAGAACCTCAGCTTCAATTTGAATGCTGATTACTATGACTCCGAGGGATACAGGGATAACGGCTACCTCCGCAAGAAGGACGCTGGTGGCCAATTTGCGTACGATTTGGGCGATTCTATCACGTTTAGACTGGCAGCTTCTCACCATGAAGATAGGTATGGCTTGCCTGGCCGCGTCAAAAAGGATGACATCCGTTCAAAGAAGCGCCGGACCTCAACCAATCGTCCGGATGATTTTGGGGAGACCACTGACAGGCGTTATGTGGGAAGCATTGAAATCGATCTGGATAAGTGGGGTCGTGTCAGGGCACACCGGGGATACCGTTTTCGGGATAACTCCTATATCATGGGATATAACCCACTCATAACAAAGAAGGACCAAACAGATAGTATTGATGAAGACACCAAAAACTTTGATCTGGGCTATAACATGGAGTACAAAATTGGGGGTCTGGAGCACCAATTTCAGTGTGGATTGGACCATTATCAAGCAGAATATGTCAGAGAAGAGCTCTCCCGAATCCAACGCAAAAACAGTAAAACGGAAAGTATCGGTTTTTTTGTAACCAACGACTGGTCCCTGACAAAGGATCTCACTTTTCATTGGGGATATCGGCATAATGATTATGAAGGTCGGTTCCGAACGGATCAACTCAAGTTCTTCGGCAATGTGAAAAGGTGGGAAAACGGCGAACCTTCGACGAGGAAGTGGAGCAATAACGCATACGATGCTGGAACCGTTTACACATTGAATCCCGTGACCAGTTTTTTTGCGAGCTATGCGACCAGTTTTCGCATCCCTAATGTGGACGAATTCGCCCAGGCAGAAGACGAATTAAGACATCAGGAGGGAACCCATGTAGACATAGGCGGGCGCCATCATTTTATGGAAGCAGTGGAACTTGCAGTCACCCTCTTTCAAGTCAGGATTGAGGATGAAATCTTCTTCGACGAGGCCCTTCAGGTCAACCGCAACTTTACTGAAAAAACGATACGACGCGGCGTGGAAACCGAGGCAAAGGCCTATGCGACAGATTCGCTCTATCTTTGGGGCAACTACACATACATGGAGGCCAGGTTTGAAAAGAAAGAGACCACGGTCCCATTAGTGCCGGAACATAAGGCAACCATTGGGATGGAATGGCACATCGGAGAGTCTTTTGTGCTTTCTCTTACAGGAACCTACGTAGGATCAAAATTTGATGGAAGTGATCAGAACAACGAGAGGTTCGAGAAGTTAGACGGCTATGAGCTTTTCGATGCCAAGGTGACATACGAATACAAAGGGATGAAGTTGTTTGCCGGCGTCAATAATATCTTCGATGAATTGTACTCGACAGTTGCCTACAGTGAGACCTATTACCCCATGCCGACCCGCAACTTCTATGGAGGGATAGAGTGGAGACTGTGAGTAAAAGAGGGGATCACCTTGCTTTGAGATGGATTTTTTTATGTTCCCTCTTCCTATCGGCAACGTCGCTCTCGTTGCAGGCAGTGGCGGGGCCTTATCCTCCGGCTGCAGGAAAGCCGCACTCCACGGCTATACACAAGGATGATCCTGCATTTGTGGCCTGGGCCACAGGGTGGGAAAATTACGTGCCTGGCGAAGACGTAGACGCTACCTTTCGAACCCCTGAAAAGGCTGTCGGAAAGACGGCCAGCACCTCGTTTGACATCGTGTCTCTTGGCCGTGACGGGCAGATAAGCATGACCTTTGAGCCACCGATTCAAAATGGGGAAGGGTGGGATTTTGCCGTCTTTGAAAATTCGTTCGACGATACGTTTTTGGAACTGGCGTATGTGGAAGTATCATCAGACGGAACAAACTTTATCCGTTTCGACAATGACTCTTTGACTCCGTACCCAGTAGGGGGATTTGGTTCTGTTGATCCCACCAATATCAATGGCTTTGCAGGCAAATACAGGCAGGGATACGGAACACCCTTTGATCTGCATGATTTGGCAGTGAAAAAAGAGGTCCAGTCCGGCCTCGTCAATCTTGCCCGGATTGAGTATGTAAAGATCATAGACATCGTCGGCGACGGCACGTATTTGGATACCAGCAGAGACGTCATCTACGATCCTTATCCCACTATTGGTAGTGCAGGTTTTGACCTGGATGCCATTGGTGTTCGTTATCAGAACCCATCACCAGAAGGCTCCAATAATCCGCCTGATCAACCCACATTGTCATTGCCGGCAGATACCGCGTCAGATGTGCCTCTCGCACCTACGCTCAGGACTGAATCCTTCTCTGATCCTGATCCCGGGGATGTACACCTCCTCACAAGGTGGCAGATTAGCAATGCTGCCGATTTTTCGCAGCTTGTATTGGACGTGTCAAGCCACTCATTTCTCACATCCTTGGCGGTACCCGCGTCTCTTTTGAGCGAGGAAGCCACTTATTATTGGCGGGTCACATTTTACGACGGCGAGGCTGCCGAATCAGATTGGTCCAAGCCATTTTGGTTCAAAACTACGGTCACATCAAATGATAGCAATGCAGACGGCATCCCTGATAATCAAGCACTTGAACCAGGGAGCATAGTTGATCTGAACGAGGATAACACATTTGATGTTCTGCAAATAGGTGATGAGTTCAAATCTCTGAAGACCTTTGATGAAGGCGGACAGATGGCAGTCAGCATCAAAGATTCCAAAAATATTAGTCAAATTGCATCGATTGAGTCCATCGATCCCTCCGCAATTTCTAACACAACCAATAGGCCAGACAATATGCCCTTAGGGCTTCTTAGCTTCAATCTGAAAGTTGATAATTCCGGCGGTCCTTATACAGTAACAGTATATCTCTCTCAAGCAATGCCACCCGCCGCAAAGTGGTATAAATATGATCCCATGAACGGTTGGCAAGATTACTCTGCCCACGCGACTCCAAGTGCGAACAGAAGATCCGTCACATTACAACTCCAGGATGGGGGCCCTGGTGATGCTGATGGAGTCAAAAACGGCGTCATGGTGGATCCTGGTGGAGTGGGGTACTCTTCATCCCCGTCTCCGCCATCAGGTAGCGAGGCTGGTTTTGGCGGAGGTGGCGGCTGCTTCATTGCCACGGCGGCTTATGGATCGCCTTTGGAAGCATCTGTGGAAATACTGCGGAATTTCAGGGACGTGTACCTGATGCCCTATGGAATCGGCAGGGCCTTTATAAAAACTTACTACAGATACTCGCGGCCCATGGCGGATTTCATCGCAAAACACGACACATTGAGGACAGCGTTTCGGATCGGCCTGTTGCCCCTGATAGCTTTTAGCTATACGGCTATCAATTTTGGCGTGATAACTGGGGCAATTGTGTTTGTCCTTATCTTGGTACTGCCAATCATCGTAGTCTTGTTTTGCCGATGGGGCGTGCGAGGCCACAGTGTCAATACCTGTTCCCTAGTTCCCCACGGAGCACCAGTTCAAGGGGACTCTGATCTATGAAAGCCCCTTTGATCTGAAGGCCTCGGTAACGGTTCGCTATGTGAGTGATCGACTCTGGTACCGCAATGAAAGCACCAATTGGCTCGATTACAAAACTGTTGTTTACACCCTGGACTCATATTGGACAACGGATCTCAAGGCAGAACAACGCCTGTCCGATCACTGGATACTTTCTGCTCAGGGCACCAATCTGTTTGACAAGGGATACGATACGATTGCTTCGCTTCGCTCGCAATGACGAAAAAGCCGAGCTTTTTGAGAACTTACCAAATTCGAAATAGATGGTAAAGTCAAAACACCATGAGGGGAAGATGAAAGGATATGTTCAGGTCTATACAGGCCATGGCAAAGGGAAGACAACAGCGGCTTTAGGGCTTGCCCTGCGCGCTGCTGGTGCTGGCCTGAAGGTCTATATTGCCCAGTTTGTGAAGGGGATGGAATACAGTGAGCTTCATACCCTGGCTAAACTCTCAGACTCTATTACAGTAAAACAATATGGTCGGGCCTGCTTTATTCACAAAACCCCGGAGGAAGAAGATATTCGCGCAGCCCAAGAAGGCCTCAAAGAGGTCAGAGAGATAATGTATTCACGGAAATATCAAATGATCATCCTTGATGAAGCCAACATTGCAACACATTTTAACCTTTTTTCAGTGGACGACCTGCTCGATTTCATCAATGCAAAGCCAGAAGATGTCGAACTGGTGATTACGGGCAGGATGGCAGACCCGCGTGTCATAACAGTAGCTGATCTGGTGACCGAGATGAAAGAGGTAAAACATTATTACCAGAAGGGGGTACAGGCAAGGGATGGCATTGAGAAATGATTTATGCACCAGATTCCTCTGCTTTTTCCTGCTTTTGAGCCAAGCCTTTTCTTTTCCTTTAGAGGCAAAGGACGATCTAAATAGGATAGTCTCTTTGGTCCCCGCCATAACGGAGGAGCTTTACCTTCTGGGGATCCCTGGAGGAACCGAGCTCGACCCTTACTAAAGGTGAAAACAGGCCAGTTTCTGGGACTGATCGGGCCAAACGGGTCCGGTAAGACTACCATTATAAGGGCTATAAGCGGGCTTCTTCCGCTTCGCCAGAACCTTACCGGCCCCAGCATGCTAATGTCTTCGATAACCGCGTCCTTGTCTTCGTCTTGGAGGGCGAAGTTCGTTCACTGTCAAAGAGCATCCGTTAAAGAGCTGATCATTCAGTTCTTTTTTTGCTTCTTCAGCTTCCAATCGGCTAGACATTTCCACAAATCCGAAACGTTTCCCTTTTATTATGTTGACATCCACAACGTGACCATAATTGGAAAACAATTCCTTCAACTGCTCGGTTTCTTCAGCAGCAGTTACAGAATGGCTAAGATTTCCCACAAAAAGTTTCTTGCCTTGCATTCTAAACTCCTTATCCTGGGGCTCTGACTTTTGATTCATCGCAGACTGGGCGACCTCTATTGCTTTTCTTCTGCAAGAAATCTCTCTATTTTGGCTTTTTGTTTCAGTTTTTCAACATACAGACTGACTTCTTTCTTTACTTTCTCCTGCTTTAGATATTGCCCGAGCCTGTCTTTCACGTCATTGTAAGCGATCGTACTTTTAGCTTTTTTGTCCGCGACTTTAATCAGGTGGTATCCGAATTTGGTCTCCACGATGTCGCTCACTTCACCGCGTTTCAAAGCAAAAGCTACATCTTCAAAAGGCTTCACCATTTGGCCCCGCTTAAAGTAGCCCAGGTCTCCACCTTTGGCACTGCTGGGGCATTGGGAAAACTCCTTGGCAAGAGCACTAAAAGCTTCACCTTTGTGCAGCTTCTGCTGTATCTTTTCAATCTTCTTGTGTGATTCAGCTTTCTGGGATGCGTCCCCTTTGGGATCAACTTTCACCAAAATGTGGTTGGCTCGCACCTGCTCGGATTGTTCAAAAAAATCCGGGTTGCTGTCGTAATATATCTTGATTTCTCTGTCGGAAACCATAATTTTCTGAACAAGTTCGTTATTGATGAATTTTTGAATGGCCATCCCCCGCGTAAACTCAGATTTCACCCTGGCTTCAGACATATTCATCTTGCTCAACGCATTTTTGAATTCGGCCTTACTCGGAAATCTTTTTTTCAGTATTTCCAACTGTTCATTCACTGCCGTCTCGTCAAGCTTTATTCCCTTCTTTTGGCTTTCCTGATAGAGCAACTCACGCTCGATAAGTCTTTCAATGGCTTCCTTCTTGATTTCCAGTAACTGCGAATCGTCCAAAGGCTTTCCCATGCTGGAAAGTCGTCTCTGCGCACCAGCGATCTCCCTTTTAAGATCGGCCTGTGTGATTACTGATCCGCTAACGACCGCAGCTTTGTTTTGTGAGAGGTTCTTTTCTCCTGCTACTGACAGTGAGACGACTGATGCCAGAGCTAAAGCCATTATTGGTGCCCAAAATGTTCTCTTGCCTCTTTGCTGCATCGAAGTTCCTCCTTTATTCCAACATTCCAATTGTGAGCGAAGCGAACTAATTCTATTAGTTCAGGAATGATTCTGTGTCAATGAAAACTTCAGCATATCGAATCACATAATCGGAAGGTACTTTTCAATCTCATACTTGCTGACATGGGTGCGGTAACAATCCCACTCGATCTTTTTGTTCTCGACAAATTTGTTGAAAATGTGATCGCCCAGCGTCTCGCGCGCCAGTTGAGACTCTTCAAATTCGCGGACAGCGTTCTCCAGTGAATTCGGCAGCTCATCGATTTTCAGACTGAGCTTCTTCTCTTTCGACATGTGGAAGATGTTC
>JAGMBW010000114.1 GCA_023129535.1 Desulfobacterales bacterium | reverse complement strand
TTGAGGTTTGACCCCAAGGGTCTTTTGACCCCAAGGGTCTTTGACCCCAAGGGTCTTATCGCGGATAATTTCACGCAAAACCAAATACCGTACTCTTTGATCGGGGCGCTGGCTTCAGGACTGTATGGCATTCCGAGGTATACTGCTGACATCGACCTATTAACAGAAGGGCGTTGTTGGTCTCTAATCTGCCCAATTATCGAGAGATTAGGCTACACCTGCTATCAAAAGACCGAGTCTTTTGCCCAATTTGATTCGGAGTTGGGGGTGTTAGGAAAAATTGACTTCATGTTTGTTAGTACCCCGGACGGAAAAGATATCTTGCAAAGGAGTGTTCTCGTGAGGGATGAGCTGATGGGAAATCATCCGATCATCCAGCCGACGGACTACATTATACTAAAATTGATGGCGATTGCAAATAACCCTGAACGGGGCCCAAAAGACGAAGCAGATATATTTGAAGTCCTGAAATTATACAAGAAGCATTTGATCCCAAAAAATCTCGGTCCCCTGGATATGGACAGGATTTATCTGTTTGCAGATAAGTTCGGCCAAAAAATGCAGGTACAAAAATATTTTGAGAAGGTATTTGATGTTTCCGATAAACCCGGATCGTTTAAATTATGAACAAGCACAAAAACCCGGAACAGTCTCTAAAAGCGAAACAAAGGATGATCCTTGAAATGATCAACGCCTCATGGGAACTGGCTGAACGGTTAGGTAAACATCCGCTTAAGAGCGGCTGCAACTGTGTTTCCTGTGTTAACAAGAGAAAACGCTTTGCAGAAGAACGGAAAAGAGAATGGAAGTTTAAGCTTTAATTAGCGCCTCCTGTCTGTCCCGTTCGGACGGCAGGCAGGATTGGTCACGTTTTTCAGATGACCTTGCAAAATCTGGGTTGATCAATACGGAGGCAAACAGCATGGATCGATATGATGTGTTTGAAAACCAAATAGAAGGAAAATTTCAGCCCTTTGCTGAAAAGATGGAGAAAAATGGCCTTTCTCCGGTGGTTATTGATACCTTCAGGCATTACTATACCCTGTTGGTGGAGGGTGGAACCGGTTTGATGACAAAGACAGACATGGATCCGGTGCAGGAGGGTGAGATCGCTGACGTAGAAAAGCTTTCCGGGCTGGCGGAAGCGGGACGGGGAGCCCTGGAAAAACTGGTGGTCATCAAGCTCAACGGCGGCCTTGGAACCAGCATGGGCCTGTCCCGCGCCAAGACGCTCTTAGAGGTCAGAAATGGGCTGAGCTTTCTGGATATTATTGCCCGGCAGATTCTCAGCTACAGGCGCACACATGGGATCAGGCTCCCTGTTGTGTTGATGAACAGTTTCAGCACCGAAGCCGATACCCTTGAAGCCCTCGCCCCTTATCACGATCTCCCGGTCGAGGATATCCCTTTGAGTTTCTTGCAGCACAAATTTCCGAAGGTGTTTCAGGATGGGCTGATGCCGGCCACGTGGCCCGCGAATCCTGACCTGGAGTGGAATCCACCCGGTCATGGTGACATTTACACGGCCCTGGTGACTTCAGGGATGCTTGAACAGCTTCTTGGCGCGGGCATCCGTTATGCGTTCATCTCAAATTCTGATAACCTGGGTGCGGTGGTGGACGAAACAATCCTCGGCTATCTTGCTCAAAACAATTTTCCATTCATGATGGAGGTGGCGGATCGAACCGAGGCAGACAGCAAAGGGGGACATCTGGCACGCCTTAAAAATGGTAGGTTCACACTGCGGGAAATCGCTCAATGCCCCGAAGATGAGATCGAAGAATTCCAGGACATCAATGTTTACAGATATTTTAATACCAATACGATCTGGGTAAATCTCCTGGCCCTGAAGCAGTTGCTTGAGGCCCGTGACAATGTGATCCACCTGCCCATGATCAGAAATCCCAAGACAGTTGACCCTAAAGATGACTCAACGCCTCCTGTCTATCAAATGGAGACTGCCATGGGATCTGCCATTTCCATATTTGACGAGGCCACAGCGATTCGCGTGCCAAGAACACGGTTTGCCCCTGTGAAAAAATGCCAGGACCTTCTTGCCCTCTGGTCCGACTGCTATGTGCTGACAGATGACTACCTTGTGATCCAAAACCCCAGGAGAAAGCTAAGCACACTGTTATTGAAACTTGACAGCAAGTACTACAAAAAAATCGATCAGCTTAAAGCCCGTTTCCCCCACGGCGCCCCATCTCTCCTTGACTGTGTGTCCCTTGATGTTCAAGGGGATATCGTATTTGGGAAAGGAGTCGTGATCAGGGACAGGGTGGTAATCGCCAATCAGACAGACAGACAGGTCACCATCGCCGATGGGAGCTTGATAGAAGAGCATAGGGTTTTTCTGTGAATCTCCCCCCACGAACGGTTACTTTTTCTGAAGTTTTTTCAGTGTTTGCCAGACGTGCTCTACCTGTTTTTTAGTCTCTTCAACCGAACCTTCGTTGTGAATCACAAAATCAGCATATCCCACCTTTTCATCGATGGGCAATTGGGCCTTGAGGATGTTGGCGGCTTCCTCTTTGCTGATTCCATCCCGCTCGATCAGACGTGCTATCTGTTGCTCTTCGGGGATGTAAACAATCAGGAGCTTGTGAAACATATATTGCAAGTTTGACTCTACCAGCAGAGGGATTGCCACCTGGATAATGGCCTCAGGGTCCTTCTCCGCAATCCAGTTGACCTGTTTAAGGAATTCTTCATAGATGGGTGGATGAGTGAAACTCTCCAGCTTTTTTCTCTTCTCAAAATCCCGGAAGACGATTTTTGAAAGCTTTTTCCGGTCCAGGCTGCCATCTTCCTGAAGAACCTGTTTCCCGAAATACTCAATGATTTGCTTATATGCTGGTTTCCCCGGTTCAACCACCTGTCTTGCGATCAGATCAAAATCAATAATGGGCGCTCCCATCTCTTTCAGCATATGGGCAACGGTGCTCTTTCCGCTGGCAATGCCTCCGGTCACGCCCAGCAGTAAACGGTTGTCCTTTCCTTTTATGGTCTTGGCCATCTTCTCAAAACCGCTGTAATGGTTACGGAGTCTCAACTGGTAACTGGCCTGACTCTTATGGTCTGACCGATCCTGGCTTTAAAATACCTTCGCGCATCTCCCTGGTTCAAAGAGATCTCAAGAAGCTTACGGCTTCCGACGACAGCAACCGGAGATCCAATCTTCACACTGTCATAAGACTTTGACACCCCTTGAATCGTGGACCTTCCCAGCCTGATCACAACTCCTTCTGGTCTCGCATTTTCTCTAAACCTTTCAAGGGTTGCCTCACTAATGTTTGTGATAAGGTTTCCGAATCGATCGATTGATATGACAGCGCCTGTCAGTTCACCTCGGGCGGAGACAGATGCCACAGGAACCTCGAGTCTGGTAACATCCTTTTGTGCAATCTCTTGTCCAAGGCTAAGCATATCAACGCCTTTTGACAGGTGGGCTGCTGCCGGGGCAAATATGTCACGGCCGTGAAATGTGTCACTCACCGGTTTGAGAAAATATTTCGGGTTGGTTATCGCGCAGATTTTTTCCACCTTTCCGTTGTGGAGAACCATGGTCAAGACTCCGTTGTCGGGTGCTACAAAGAAATGCCCTTCCTGTTTGAGGCAAATGGGCTTTCTCTTTCCACCGACACCGGGATCGACCACAATTAGGTGTATGGAACCCTTTGGAAAATACCTGAAGGAGCTGTTCGCTGTTAGGGCTGCCTGTGTAACGTCGTGTCTGGTAATGTTATGGGTGATGTCAACGAGATGAACTCTGGGGTTTATTGACAGGATGACCCCCTTCATAACGCCGACGTACTCGTCGTGAAGCCCAAAATCGGTGAGCAGGGTGATAACAGGGATGTGCATTGATGATTGACCCTGGATTGATGATTGATGATTGACGATTGATGATTGAAAGACAATCGACAATCAACAATCAACAATCGACAATTACCTAAAGAGCCCTTGCTGGATTGGCAAGCCAAAATGTCGGTAGGCTTCTTCTGAGACCTTCCGGCCAGATGAGGTGCGGGTCAGGAATCCGATTTTCAACAGGTACGGCTCAACAACATCCATCAGGGTATCAGATTCTTCCTGCAAGGTGGCTGCAATAGCCTCGATTCCCACAGGGCCGCCTTTGTAAAAGTCTATGACGGCTGTCAAAAACTTTCTGTCCAGGACAGTCAGCCCCTTTTCGTCCACCCCTTCCAACGCCAATGCCTCCTGAACTGTCACCTTGCGGATGGCCCCATCTCCCCTCACCTGGGCAAAATCCCTTACCCTCTTCAAGAGTCTATTCACGATTCGAGGGGTGCCCCGCGAGCGGCAGGCAATCTCATAGGCGCCATCGTTGTCGATGTTCACATCCAACAGCGCAGCCGAACGCCTGGCAATTTTTGCCAGGTCGTTTGCAGAATAGAAATCAAGGGTTCTAAACATCCCAAATCGCTCACGGATCGGGGGTGAAAGGAGTCCCGCTCGAGTCGTGGCCCCGACCAGAGCAAAGCGCTCCAGCCGATAACGGTGACTCCTTGCGTAAATGCCCTTGTCAAAGATAAAATCGACCGCAAAGTCTTCCATGGCCGGATAGAGAAACTCTTCTACCACTCTCGGAAGACGATGAATCTCATCAATAAACAGGACATCCCCTTCTTCGAGATGGGTCAGTATGCCCAGAAGATCGCCTCCTTTTTCCAGGGCAGGCCCAGAGGTTATGGTGATGTTAACGCCCATCTCCTCGGCAATAATGTGGCCAAGGGTCGTCTTTCCCAAACCAGGGGGGCCGTGAAACAGGATATGATCCAGGGGCTCTTTCCGCTTGAGGGCAGCCTCGATAGCAATTTTGAGGGTCTCCACCACCTTTGCCTGACCAACATATTCCTTCAAGTGTTTCGGCCTGAGGCTGATAAATTCCGATCCTGCTTCCATCTCTACAGACCCTGCAGAAACCTTGGCGTGGATGCTGTCATCAGGTGCGCTCTGTTGCGGGTTCCGGTGTTGCATCAAAAGGCCTCCCCGCGATAGACCTCTTCAAAAAGCTCCGCTGCCGTCTTTATGCCCTTATTTCTTTTTAAGGCTGAGGCGATCATCTCCCTGGCCTGTTTCACCTTATGACCAAGCTGTTTTGTAAGAACCTCCTGGACCTGCTCTATGAAATCCTCCAGCGGAACCTCAGGGTATTCCTCCTCCTGCCGGATTAAGGCAAACTTGGCTACTTTTCCTTCGAGGGTAGCCAAAATCTTCTGCCCTGTCCTGTTTCCGATCCCCTTCAATCGCTTAAGATAGGCTAAGTCCCTTGATTCTATGGCCCTGGCGATTTCACGAACCGGTAACGTAAGGGCCTGAACCGCCTTCATGGGTCCAATATCTTCGACTGATATGAAAAGACGGAAAAACTCACGCTCCGCCTCAAGGTTGAAACCAATAAGAACTGGCTTGGGCTGCCGCTCGGTTTGGTGATAGTAAATGTATAGGGCAACCTCTTCTCCGATCTTTTTACCGTGAAAGCTCTGCGCGACATATGCGGGCATAAGTATTTCGTAGCCAATCTGGTTGTTCAGCAGCAAAATCCGATCCTGTTCCTTTTTTAGTAACTTGCCTTCCAGGTACCCGATCATGACGTTATTCGTTATTCGTTATTGGTCATTTGTTATTCGTGGGTGTAAATCAAGATTGTTGGTTATTGAGTTCAATTGCGAGGTGTCAGTGTTCAAGGGCCTACGGCCACCATTAGTTAGCTAATGGCTAATAGCCAATAGCTAATGGTAAAGCGAAGCTTTCACTGACACCTGAAACCCGAAACCTGACACCTTTTCCCAAAGCTAAATACGTAGCATACGGACGAAGTTACCCCGTTGGCCCGTTTCCGAACCGGCATAACCGGCTCAACCGGCATAACCGGCTAAACTTATCACACATGCCTAAACAGGCCTATCAGGGCAAGGGCTACGGCGTCGGAAGCGTGCGACGGGGTAATAGGGGTATCTCTTTTCAAGAAACGTCTCACCGCCCTTTCTATCTGATTCTTGTTGGCATTTCCGTTTCCCGTCAGTATGCGTTTGACTTCCCTGACAGGGACTTCCATTGTCACAACGCCGCACTGAGAGCATGCCAGCAGAATCACCCCGGACACCTTTCCAAGGGCAATACTCGATTTGGGATATTGCTTGAGGGAAAATATATCTTCAATGACCATCAGGTCGGGTTTTTCGGAGATCAGAATGGAACAAACTTCAGAAAAGATGCGGTGAAGCCTGCTGGGCAAAGTCTCGGCCTTTGAGGTTCGGATCGTGCCGAAGACATAGTCTCCAATCCGGGAACCAGACCCCTGGACTACACCAAAACCTGTCGCAGCTAAGCCAGGATCTATCCCGATAACCTTAAGCATTCGCTAAGCGTTCACAGGTTCAGAGTTCACCCTGTTAAATTGTTAAATTTGGCGCAAGGTTGCGCCTGACGGCTTGTAAACATACACTCCCACCTCGTTCCCACGCAGAGCATGGGAACGAGAACACATGGGAACGAGAACAATGATCACACGGTTTCGATTTTCGGTGAACCCTGAACCCCTGAACCATTGAACCCCTGAACCGGTACATCATTTTAATGTCTTCAACTTTTTCTTGGCGACATTCGCCTCATTGGAATTCGGGAACTTTCGAATCAACTCCCTTAAAATGAGTCGGGCATTGGCTTCATCACCAAGATTGGAAAAGGCAAACCCCTGCTTTAGCAGAGCACTCGGGGTTTTATTCCCCTTGGGATAGCTTTCAATCACCTTTTGGTATTCTAATATGGCCTTTTCGTACCACTTGTCGCGATAGTAAATCTCCCCAAGCCAGAACTGCGCGTTGTCACCCATTTTGGACTTCGGATAGTCTTTCAGGAAGGACCGAAACAATTCTCGAGCATTTTCGTACTCACCATTATCGAAGAGTTGTTTGGCCCTCGCATAAAGGCCTTCAGGGGTTTCTTGTACCTCCAATTTTCCCTCGACACTCTCATCCTGGTCAGTATCCAAAGCCACAAGTTTCTCTGAAGGCTCCATCCCCAGATATTGTTCTATTCGAACAATCCGATCTATATAGTTTTGGAAGGACTTCTCCAGGCATCTCCAGTTGGCCTCCCTTTTGGCTTCTGACGCCGCCAGGTCCCCTATCCCTTTCTGGGAATCGTATTGGCCTTTTTCCAGGTCTCCACGAAGGTGTCTCATTTCGTCTCTGAGGTCGTTTATCACCGCATGCAGGTCGGCATGTCTGTTTCGAAGGGCCTGGTCAGACTTCAAGCAATCCTCGTGGTAACGCGTCAGCTCAGACCGAAGCAATGCCCTGTCTGTATTTGCCTCCTTGTTTTGGCTGGAAACCCGTTGCTCTAAGGCGATAACATAGTCATTGAGCGCCATAAGGTCGTCTTTGTGGGCACAACCGCCGAATGAGATCACAGCGGTTATTGCTAAGACCACCCACGGCGCCACCATCTTTGCACGCATATGATTTTTACCGTTTGCAGGTTCGAACTTGGCGACTGTTACGGAATAACTTGATAGTATAGAAAATTCCTTTTTTCAAGGGTAGTGCAGGACTTCAGCCCTGCTCTCCGAGCCAGAGGCATCATAATGACAAAGCTAAAGCTCTGCGCTACAAGTCCGCACCGAAGGTGCGATATGTTCAAGGGCTTGTATGCTGAGTTTATTGGGTTTGCAAGGATGGACCACAGTGTTTCCATTAATCCCGAATTTCGGAAGGGTTACTTGGAAATCGCTATTACGGGCGTCATTGCGAGCGCTAGCGAAGCAATCCCTATGTAATGAGATTGCCACGTCGCTTCGCTCCTCGCAATGATATGCCGACACCTTGCGAAATTCGGGCTAATCCCTTCCCTCAGGAGATTAATGGAAACACCGATGATGATCGTAATAGTCTCTTACTGTATGACAAAATGGGCACGTCTGTTCTTAGCCCATGCCTCTTCGTTGTGCCCCGGATCAACGGGTCTCTCCTCGCCATAACTAATTGGTGTTAGGCGTTCCCCCGCAATCCCTAAATCTATCAGAAAGCCTTTGGCGCTGTGAGCACGTCGATCCCCGAGGGCTATATTGTACTCGTTAGTCCCTCGCTCGTCACAATGGCCTTCGATGATAGCTGACACGTCAGGGCGTGCCCTAAGCCATTTTGCCTTAACTTTGAGAATTTCCTTCGCTTCACTGAGCAGTCTGGACTTGTCAAATTCGAAGTGGATGTCTTCATTCAGGAATCTTTCCCTTTCAGCCATCTCTTTACGCAGCATGGCTTGTTCACGCAGACGCTCTTCACGCAGACGCTCCTCTTCCAGGGCCTTCTGTGCCGCTCTGGCCTCCCTCTCGGCCGCCAGACGCTTGGCCTCGGCTTCCTCTTCTGCTGCAGGAGTCACCGCAGGTTCAGAGACAACCGGTTTTTTGGCACAGGAAGCTACACACATCAAACCCGCAATCACCAACAAAACTGCCAAGCCTCTCCAGAATTTACTTGTCATAATTTCACCTCCTTTGAAGGACGAATCAACCATATCGGAATTTCTACGACTCATTTAAATCATACGTCTTCGGTCATTGCTGTTGAGTCGAAGCACCTAAGTTAGCCTCTAATTACTTGAAACCTGCAAAAAAGTCAAGCGCTCAAATTCCACGATCTTTCAGGCAGTTCAATCGCCGGTGAGGCGGGGCGACCAGCTCGGGTTTGTCTGATTACCCTCAAGAAGCAACAGACGACGCTGGTTGGTGCCGTTAGCATTCATCACATAGACCCTGGATGGCCCTTCCCTGGTAGAACTAAAGGCAATGAGGCTCCCGTCCGGAGACCAGGTTGGCGATTCGTTGTCTCCAGCGTCCCGGGTCAGTTGAATTGGTCCCTTTCCGTCTGTCCCAATCAGGTAAATGTCAGACTTACCGTTTGCCAACCCCACATAGGCTATGTAGTTGCCGCGGGGTGACCACTGGGGTGAGGTGTTGTAACGTCCTTCGTACGTCAGCCTGCGGACACTGCCATCTTCGACGTTCTTGATGTATATCTGGGGAGATCCCGACCGGTTCGAAACAAAGGCAAACTCTTTACCATCAGGCGACCACGCAGGGGCAACATCGATGCCCCAATAGCGAGTCAACTTTTTCATAATCTTTCCGTTGCCACTCAATAGATAGATCGCGGGGTTGCCTTCATGGGAAAGGGAGGCGGCCAGAGCAAACCTTCCAGGTATCCAGGCCGGTGTAATGCTTGATCCCTCTAAACCGACAACTGTGCCCCGTTCCTCCTTAATGTTTCTGATAAAGAGCTCTGGTTTTCCATGCCTGTAATCTGTATAGGCCAACCACTTGCCATCTGAGGACCAGGCGGGGAACAGGGTAATTGTCCCGGTGTTGGTAAACTGTTTTGGGTTATATCCGTCAAAATCTGCAATGAAGATCTCTTTGTTTCCTGTTGTGGTTGACACCAATGCAATCCGGGTACTGAAAATGCCGGGGTGACCCGTCAGACGAAGGATGATCTCGTCACAGAAGCGATGGATGATACGCCTGTGATCCTCTGGTCGTCCCGTATAGCGCCTGCCCACGATCAGACGGCCGCCAAAGGTGTCAAGGAGCCGAAGTTCGACCTGAAGCAAGTCGGCTTTATACTCGAATCCGCCCTTGATCAGGAGTTCAGCACCGATGTCGGTCCAGTTTTTGAAATTGATCGTATGCTCCAGGAAACGTGCTTTTGGGGGGTCCTCGATAAAGCTTTCACGGTCAAGTATTTTAAAGAAACCCATAAACTTTACTGTTTCTGTCAGGAGCTCGGAAAGCATCTTGCCAAACTGAGCGTGGCTCTGCACTGAAGCCATGTCCTTGAAAATCGGGATCGCGGTTGGAATCTTCCTCAGATAGGGTGCGTTAATATCTATATATACACGGGCCTGGCAAGGCCTGTTTGAACAGGCCACAAGCGTAATAAAGACCACAAAAATGAGGCCCAGATGTGATCTCTTCAATTTCTTACAACCTATTGACATCAATTCCTTAATCCCTCAATTCTTTGATTCCTATCAAAATCTTCTTTGCAATTCAGAAAGGTTGAATCTAAATCCAACATCGTAAAAGGAGCCGAGATATCCTTCAGGTAAAGGAGGTAACGGATCAGATTTTTTCACAGCCTTAAACACCGAATCATCAAAATAGCTGTTGCCCGACCTTTTCTCAAACCAGATATCCCGTATCTCACCCTCCGTCATGATCTTCACAATAATGGTGGCTTCCAAATCAGTGCGGCCACGAACCATCTCCTCGGAAAAGGCCCAGTTTTTCTGTATACGGTGCCAGATTTCAGCGTTGTAAATATCCAGAAGCTCAAGCGCTTTCTTACTCGCTCCACTTCTGGCCGTGGCACCCCTCATAACAACCCCTCCCTCACTTTCAACTTCCTCTTTTAACCTGCCAATGGCCTGAAGCACGGGACGAGGCCTTGATTCAGGGGCTTCCTTCTCGATCCTTGCAATGGCACTGCTGATAACCTTGGACGCATTGTAGGTCTTTTTCTTGAGAGATTTCTTGACCTTCAATGGTTTTGGGGGCTTTGTCTTCACAGCCTTCAGCGGTTTTTCCTTTGTTTTCACCGTTTTTAACTCTTTTGCCGGTTTTGGAGGTTCCGGCTGCTCGGCCGGCTTTATTGGTTTAACAGGTGCTTCTTTCACCTCAGCCCGGGGAGAAACGGGTTGCTGACCAGAACTTGCCCGTGGCTCGGATTCCACCTGAGGGAGACTTACCAGGTCCACTTCAACCGCAGAAGGTATGTACGGTCCGGAAGATCTAAACTGTGGCAAGAAGAGAACACCGGAAAAAAAAAGGATATGGCACAATATGGAGAGCCCCGTCATCCCGACCCAGATTCGGACTCTGGCAGGACCCTGGTCCAAAACATCTGTACGGACAGGCATGAGCTCAGTTCTTTCTGCTAAGGTCTCTTTCCGATCTCTTTTAGGGGCTCGGTGACCATCCCCAACTTTTCCACACCAGCGTTCTTCACCTCTGACATAACGCGGACGACGACCCCGTAGGGAACGCTCTTGTCGGCACGGAGGTAAACCCTCTGATCGGGGCGGCCTTCATAGATCTTTTTCAGTTTGGCCTGCAGGGCCTCCAGGGCCACCTTATAATCATTGATATAGATCTGCTGGCTGCGGTCGACGGTGATGATCAGATGTTCCCGTTCTGCCGGAAGGGGCTCGGATGTGGTTTGAGGCAGTGATACAGATACTCCTTGCATCATCATAGGTGCTGTGACCATAAAAATGATAAGCAGGACCAGCATCACATCTACCAGGGGCGTTACGTTGATGTCAGACATGAAAGAGCTGTTGCTTCCTTGCATAGCCGCGCCTATTTTACCTTTCGTCTCATCAGGTCTCGTTCTATCAGGTTCAAGAAATCGGCCGAGAAACTGTGCATTTCTGATTCCATAAGACGAACCTTGTTTGTAAAATAGTTATAAGCCACAACAGCCGGTATTGCAGCAGCCAACCCGGCAGCTGTGGCGATGAGGGCCTCTGAAATGCCCGGGGCCACCACGGCCAAATTGGCAGTACCTCTCAGACCAATTCCGCGAAAGGCATTCATGATCCCCCACACAGTCCCGAAAAGGCCTATGAAAGGTGTTGTATTTCCAGTGGTTGCCAAAAAGGGGAGGGCCTTGCCCAGTCCAGCTAATTCCATGCTTACGGCTCGCCGAAGCGCCCGTTTGATGTTGTCAACCGCAACCACCTCCTGGCTCAGGGACCGTTCGTTTGTCACATTACCGCCCGTGGAGGATAATTGTGATTTGTTTACCTTTTTAAGCTCAATGTAAGCTATACGAAACACCCTGGCGATGGGACTGTACTGAAGACGCTTTGAGGCTGCAAACCCCTCGGAAAGACCACGGCTATGCCAAAAAACATAAAGAAAATCGGCCGATTCCTTGTGTGCCTTCCTGATAAACCGATATTTGGCGAAGATAATGGCCCAGGAGGCCATGGAGAAGAACAGCAGCAGCAACAGGACAAAACGGACCATTGGGCCTGCCTGGAGAATCATCTGAATGATGTCATTGCTGGTTGTGACTGGCATAGCACCCCTTCAAAATGCTCAAATCCCTAAATTCCTCAATTCCCAATCTGTAATACATGCAATTTTGGGCAAAAGTTATATGACGTTTATTTGGGTGTCAAGTCATTTTCCGGTTGCCTTCCGCGCCTCAATTGTATAGATTATAGACAACATGAAAGCCGTAGCAAATCTACTTTTTGAAGCCAGAATGTTGAAAGACATTCCCAGATCCGGGTTTCACTTCCTGGGATCGGGTGACGAATCAGTGGCTGACCATAGCTTCATTGCTACCTTCATCGGCTATGTTTTCTCACAAATGGTCGCTGAAGCGGACGGTCTTAAGCTACTTCAGATGTGCCTGATACATGATCTCACTGAGGCCAGAACCGGGGATCTCAACTATGTTCAAAAGAAGTACCTTTCGGTAGACGAAGCCCAGGCTATTGTCGACCTTACTGAGGATGTTCCCTTTGGTAAGGGCCTGGCCGATCTCATTGAAGAGTTCAATGCGGCAGAAACATTGGAAGCCCAGCTTGCCCACGACGCAGATCAGCTGGCGCTAATCGTGGAACTGAAAGCCTTGCATGATGCAGGAAACAGAGGGCCCAAAGCCTGGCTTCCGCATGTGATGGCTAGGCTGCGGACCGATGTGGGCCGGAAGCTGGCAAAGCAGGTGCTGGACACATCCTCAGATGAGTGGTGGTTTGAAGAAAAAGCGGGATAAATCAAGTTATCCCGGATGCAGGATGCAGGATACAGGATGGAGTTTTTCAAGAGGGCATATCCGGCATCCGGTATCTGACATCAGGGATTAGCCAGAAACAATTTTTGAATATCAAATATCAAATAACAAATAACGAACACCATGGAACTTGAATCTATCATTGGCCAGGAACGCCCTATCCGATTTTTGACCCAAATGCTTCGAGAAAGGAGCATTCCCCACGCCTTTTTGTTCACAGGGATCGATGGAATCGGCAAGCAAAAAACGGCCACGGCACTTGGCATGGCTCTCAACTGCTTGAGCCCTGTGGGCGTGTGGGCCTGTGGAGAGTGTGCATCTTGTCAAAAGGTGATTTCCGGATCCCACCCGGATATGATCGGGGTAAAACCTGATGGGGCCTTTGTCAAGATCGACCAGGTCAGGGCTGTGTCCAGGCAACTGAGACTTGCCCCCCTTGAGGGAAACTGGCGTATCGTGATCATCAACGACGCACAGGCGATGAACCTTGAAGCATCGAATGCTATTCTGAAGATTTTGGAGGAACCGCCCAAAGGCACGGTCATCATCCTCACAGCAAGCCAGACAACGGACCTGCTCCCCACCATTGTCTCCAGATGCCGGCAGATCGCCTTCAGACCGATTCCTTATGAAAAGGTTGCTGAGGTGCTTGTGGACTTGCGAGGGCTTGACAGACAAATGGCAACAACACTTGCCGTATCGACCAGGGGAAGCTTGGGTAAGGCACTGTCGGTGGATGGAGAAAAGTGGACTACCTGGCGCATGCGTGTCCTTGAGCAAATTGCAACCCTGTCCATAAAATCGATTCAGCCGATTTTTTCCTTCGCCGATGCCCTGGCCCGTGATAAAGAAAGATTGGCTGATGCCCTGGACATGATCATGAGCTGGTTCAGGGATGTTCTCATGTGTAAGGTTTCTCCTGGAAGGATTATTAATAGGGATTTTATGGCCAAGATCCACCTTGCATCACAAGGCCGGTCGGTGACTGAGCTTTTGGAAAAGGTAGGCGCGGTGCATGCAGCGCAAACCGCCATTTCAAAGAACTCAAATCCCCGGCTGGCATTAGATGTCATGATGATGCGTGTATTGAAGTGAGCTAAAGTGCCTAAAGTGCCTAAAGTGAGCTAAAATTAATGAACAAAGTTTGAAGTGCCTAAAGCCCGCCCTGGCGCTTGCGCTAAATATGAGGTAACAAGCCAATAATCCCGGTCTGGGCCAGGGTTGAGGACTTTGAACTTGCTTTTTAACTTTAGTCACTTTAGTCACTTGTAATTTTAGGCACTTTGTTTATGAATTTTAGGCACTTTAGCTCACTTTAGGCACTCTCTTTTGGAGGAGTTATGGGTAAGATTGTGGGTGTAAGCCTCAGGCCAGGGGGCAAGATTTACAATTATGATGCCGGCCTCTTTGTGCTTTCGTGCGGCAGTTATGTGATTATGAAAACCGAGGACGCTTTGGAGTTCGGCACGGTGGTCACACTTCCCAGGCCTGCCGGAGAGCAGGAGTCCAATATTCACCTGAGGAAGGTCTATCGCCTGGCAAACGATGGTGATCTCGCACGGCACAGGAAAAATGTTAAGATAGAAAAATCAGCCCATGCATATTGTCTGAAATGCATCAATGATTTAGGGCTTGAAATGAACTTAGTGTGTGTGCGAAGTCTGTTCGACGGAAGCAAGTTGACTTTCTATTTCACGGCTGATGGCCGGGTTGATTTTCGAGAGTTGGTTAAGATGCTGGTTAAGGCCTACCGTGTGCGTATCGAATTGCGCCAGATCGGAGTGCGCAATCGGGCCAAGATGTGCGGCGGTATCGGAAGATGCGGCCAAGCACTGTGCTGTTCCGCCTTTATGAATGACTTTGAACCCGTGTCAATGCGAATGGCCAAAGCGCAGGGTATGTTGCTGAATCCCACCAAGATTTCAGGGCTATGTGGACGACTGATGTGCTGTTTGGCATTCGAATATGACACGTACTGCGACGTCAAATCTGGATTTCCCGAATCCGGAAAGTACGTCCGGACCGAAGTGGGGTGCGGAAAGGTTATCAAACAAAACATATTGCAAGAATCGATTACCATCAAGACTGATGAGGGAAACGAGATCGATGTCGGGTTGAGCCAGATAATCGAGGAGGCAGCGGTTTGAATCCATTCTACATTACAACACCTATCTATTATGTAAACGCCCGGCCTCACCTGGGTCATGCTTATTCCACAGTTGTCGCGGATGTCGTGAATCGATTCCACCGGATGTGCGGCCAGGAGACCTACTTTTTGACCGGCACCGATGAACATGGTGACAAGGTGGTCCGAGCGGCCAAGGAGGAAGGCTTGAGTCCACTGGTCTATGTGGACCGGATCAGTGATCTCTTCAGAAAATTGTGGCCCGAGCTCGACATAGAACATGACTGGTTTATACGGACCACGGACCCCAATCATGTGAAGGTTGTCGGAGACGTGTTGCAAAAAATCTATGAGGCTGGCGATATTTACTTCGGCGAATATGAGGGGGCATATTGTTTTGGCTGTGAGCGTTTTTATACCGAACGGGAACTGGTAGACGGAAGATGTCCTGACCACGACACAGTGCCTGAGGCCATCAAGGAGTCCAATTATTTTTTCAGGATGAGCCCATATCAGGACTGGCTCATCGATCACATTAACACGCATTCGGATTTCATCCGCCCGGAGCGATACAGGAACGAGGTCCTCGCCTTTCTGCGGGAACCCCTTGAAGATCTGTGTATATCCCGCCCCAAAACCCGGATTCAATGGGGTATTACCCTGCCATTTGATGACCAGTATGTGACTTACGTTTGGTTCGATGCCCTTTTGAACTATGTCTCGGCCCTGGGATATCCCGACGGCAAGCTATTCAAAAAGTTATGGCCTAATGTTTGTCACCTTGTAGCCAAAGATATTCTCAAACCCCACGGTATCTACTGGCCTATTATGCTAAAGGCAGCAGGCATTCCCGTGTATCGGCATCTTTATGTCCATGGTTACTGGAATGTGGATGAAACCAAGATGTCCAAAAGCCTCGGGAATGTGGTGGAGCCCCTTGAGCTCAAGAATCAGTATGGCACAGATGCCATTCGGTACTTCCTCATGCGCGAGATGGTTTTTGGCCTTGATTCCAGCTTCAGCGAAAGGGCTCTGATTCAGCGTATCAATTCTGACCTGGCCAATGACCTCGGAAATCTTTTCAGTCGAAGTCTGACCATGGTCCACAAATATTTTGAAGGGATTGTGCCCAAAGGCGATGTGGCCCCGGAAAGCAATCTCGATCTGGAGGTGAAATCGGCTGCCTTTGAGGCCGTTCAAGAATATCAAGACGCTATGGAAGGCTTTGCCTTTCACAAGGCCCTTATGGCCATTTGGCAGTTCATAAACCGGATCAATAAATACATAGATGTGACCGCCCCGTGGGAACTTGCCAAAAAAAAGTCTCAGCGCAATGACCTGCAGGTGGTGCTTTACAACATCCTGGAAAGTCTTCGTGTCATTGCCGGGCTTCTTTATCCGTTCATGCCGAGGGCCGCCCATGTCATGCAAGAACACCTTGGTATTACCTGGGCAACCCCCTTTCAGACGCTACACGATTTCAACGTTTGGGGAAAGACACGACCTGGAACGAAACTCCCAAAAACCATTACCCTGTTTCCGAGGATCGAACCAGATAAGCTCAAACCCAAACCCGGGGAGACCGTCCCGTCAAAGAAAGAATTAGTTCCGGCGAGACCTGAGATTGAGATCTCCATGGAAGTCTTTCAGAAAATGGATCTTCGAGTCGGCACAGTCCTCCGTGCCGAGCCTGTGCCAAGGTCCAAAAAGCTATTGAAATTGAAGGTCGATGTCGGAGAAGAGCGTACTATCGTTGCAGGCATTGCAGAGAACTACCAGTCGGAAGATCTCATAGGAAAACAGGTGGTTATTGTAGCAAATGTCAAGCCAACCAAGCTGATGGGCATCCTGTCGCAGGGGATGGTCTTAACTGCATCCGACAAGGGTACTTGCAGACTGGCCACGTTAGACGGCTCTTGTGAGCCGGGCACACCTCTTATGTAATGACCATCGAAAAATACTCTAAATTCCCTCCCTCCAGCACCTCCCACTGAAGTCTCATTCCTCAAGATGTCTGGACCGATCTCCCCTTCCGACGGACCAGGCCGGATCAGTAAGTTCTCAATAAGTTCGGGTTACGGTCATTGCGAGCGGAGCGAAGCAATCTCCAGGCGATGAGATTGCCACGTCGCTTCGCTCCTCGCAATGACAGCAAAGGCCAATGTCAAGGAACTACTCGGACTTATTGAGAACTTACCCGGATCATTGACAAGATATCTTAATCGCTGTAAATAACCACAATATCAGGTTGGGCGACTCTCTACCCGCAAACTTCGTCACTATCTCTATCGCTTGGCGGCGGAAAGACACTCAAGAATTGTTGGGCCATAAAAGCAGCAAGACCACAGAGATTTATGCTCATGTGAGTAGCAAGGAGATAGGAAAAATCATCAGTCCGCTTGACAAACTAGACTCTTGACTGAGATGAAAAGGTTCTGTGAGAGTATGGCATATCCGAACCAGGTTCGGATATGACCCCAAAATAAAGGAGATATCCGAACTTATTTCGGATATAAACAAGTTATATGAAATCAGGCCCATTTTGGAGCATAAGGAAACAGGAGTGCAGATAGATGAATGAGCGAATTGTGATAGACCCAGAGATACAACATGGCAAACCGGTGATCCGTGGGACTCGGGTTCCCGTCACGCGTATTATCGGCGGGCTTGCCGGCGGTATGACAAAGGAAGAGGTCATGCGAGAATACGAAGTGACCGAAGAAGGCATTTGGGCTGCTCTCAGCTATGCCGCCGAGTTGATCGAAGCAGAGGAATTTCACCCCTTGCCACTGCGGGCAGGACAGGGTCATGCGCTTTCTGGTTGACGAGGACCTTCCTCGCTCGACGGATGATCTGCTGCGGCGATACGGACATGAAGCGGTTGATGTGCGTGATATTGGCCTCAGAGGAGCTAAAGATCCTCAGATCGCGTCTTATGCACGGAGTGAGGAGCTGTGTCTTGTAACGGGTGACTTCGATTTTTCAGACATTCGCAATTATCCGCCTGGAGAGTACGCAGGCCTGGTAGTTCTCAAGCTTCCGAGAGCGGCAACCGCTTTTTTTATTCTCAACTTGCTGGAAAGCTTTCTGCAGCAGGAAGATCTCGTAGCCCAGATACCTGGCAATCTGGCAATTGTGGAACCCGGTCGGGTCAGAATCCGGACGGCCTGAGAGGTGGGGCCTGACTTCACATAACACGGGCTAACCGGCTTCGCCCAAATTTGGCGCTTTTCCTGAGCGGAAAGCACATTGCGAATATGGCTGTTCAAATGGCGAAACAGGCCTTGTCTGCGAACGGTGCGCCCAACTTCAGTTAGCCCGGAAACGTTATATGAAATGGAGCGCGGAGAGATATAGCGACGGGCAATTGAGGGAACAAACGTGTTAGTGCGAATATTGAAACGTATGCGGGAGAAGGTTCGCAAGCGACAATATGTGATGACGCTCCATGCAGAAGAGGAGATGAACGACGATGGTTTGACCATCTACGATGTCGAACACAGTATTCTCACTGGCGAGATACTAGAACGCCAGAAGGACAGGGTGACCGCGGAATGGAAATACTGCATCAGCGGGGAAACGGTTGAAGGCAGTCAAGTAGAGGTGACTGCCAAGCTAAGCCCAACTGGCAAGCTGGTCATTATTATCGTATACATACCATGAGAACAGGAGAAGGTCAAATGATGTGTGATATTTGTGGACAAGAGGGCGCACGCATTCGAAGGGTTGCGAGAAGCTACGGCAAGGGCAAAAATTTGCTGGTGATTGAGAATGTCCCCGTGGTCAGTTGTCCCGATTGCGGGGAGAGCTACCTAACGGCAGAGACACTTCACGAGATCGAACGTATTAAACTCCACCGTAAGAGCTTTGCTGTTGAACGCCCTATAGAAGTCGCCAGCTTTGCTTAGCTGGGAGGCGGGAATGCGGTCTCCTTCACATAACAGGCGCATTTGCGCTACGGGCTGAAGCCAAATTCGGCGGCTAAGAACGAGATGTGTTACCCAGACGGCAGTGACCCCGGCGGAGGGTGGTCTTGCCGATGAAATGGGGGCCACCAAACTCCGCAAATGCCCGAAGCGTTACGCGACATTACCCTGAATAAGGAAAAAATATGACAAGAGCAGCACGAAACCGAACGATAACGGTATTGGACAAAAAAAGAGAGAATTATTGCCACAGGTTATTAAAGATAGACAGCTCTGTCTCACTTGAGAAAATACTAAATAGGGTTATCAATCAGGATATTTTTGAAGCAATGGAGTTCCTACCATCGAAATTTGTAGATCTCCTTTTTATTGATCCGCCGTATAACTTAGCAAAGACTTTTAATACTCGTTCTTTTAAGCAAATGTCAGTAAAACAATATATGGAGTGGATGGATTCTTGGCTTCAAAAGATGATAAGACTACTGAAACCCACTGCCTCAATATATATCTGTGGTGATTGGCGGTCATCTTCAGCGATTCATCTACTTTGCGAAAAATATTTTATTATCAGAAACAGGATCACATTTGAGAGAGAAAAGGGACGGGGGGCCAAAAAGAATTGGAAAAATAATTCTGAGGATATATGGTTTTGCACATTTTCTAATAAGTTCACCTTTAATGCAGAAGCAGTAAAATTAAAGAGAAAAGTGATCGCTCCCTACCGAGAAAATGGTGTGCCTAAGGATTGGAAAGAAGAAGAAAATGGTAAATTTAGACTAACCTGTCCGTCAAATATATGGACGGATATTACAATTCCTTTCTGGTCAATGCCAGAAAATACCCCTCATCCAACGCAAAAACCTGAAAAACTCCTTGCTAAGATTATTCTCGCTACTTCTAATGAAGGAGATATTGTTTTTGATCCTTTCGCAGGCGTAGGAAGTACTGGAGTGGTAGCAAAAAAATTAAAGAGAAAATTCGTCATAATAGAGATAGACGAAGAATATTGCCTTTATGCTATTAAAAGATTGCTGACGGCAGAAGAAGACATTACCATTCAGGGATATTCTGATGGTTTTTTTTGGGAAAGAAACACCTTGAAAGATATAAAGAACAGGGGCCAGGAGAGGGGTCAAGTCTGCTCTTGAGTCATGTTAGTGTGGAATCCGAGATACCCGTGGAATGTTGGCATTTTTGGGGCGGGACGGGGCGGAGGTTCTGGAGCATTTTATTCGGGGTTTTTGCAAGTGGGAATCGATTCATGAAACTGGTGTCATAAACTCAGGAGTCAAATCACGTGTGCAATATGAGATCAACTCAACTCCATCAAGGAACCTACCTGCGCATTATTGCAACAGGCATTTCGTGGAGAACTGTAATCCATTTCAAACCTCTCTGCGCCACGGAGAGAATTGCGGAAGGAATTATCCAAGTAATTGAAACCCACGTTTCACGCATGAGAAACGAAGAAGAATACCGCGACAGACTCAAACTTCAGAAAAAAGGCCTCGTGCATGACCTGTTAAGCGGCAATGTGAGGGTCAAAACAAAGGAGATCGATTCCTGATGCCGATCCCAAATCCAACCGCTATTTTTCGGTTTATTCATGTGGATAACCTTGATATCTACCTGGAGCACGGCGGGATTCATTCGCCTAATGCTACGCCGGCAAACGGTTTGAATTACAAAACGATCCATAACCTGGAGATCCAGCAGTCTCCGTGTAATGAATATCCCATGCGGTCCTGGCGGCGTCATCCACGACTATGTATCGTTCTATTTCGGCTATCTTTGTCCCATGCTGCTTCAACTACATACCGGAAGGGTGGAGGGGTATGCGGACGGACAGGATCCGATCATTTACCTGGTGAGTACCGTTCAAACTGTATTGGAGAGCGGTTCAGGGTTCGTTTTCTCGGACGGGCACGGAATTGCCAGGTAGACGGAATGGTTCGATAATCTGGATCATTTCGACAAAGTGGACTGGGAAATGGTATATCAGCGTTACTGGGCGGATAATGTTGATGATATGGACAGGCAGCGCAGAAAGCAGGCCGAGTTCCTTGTGCACCGATTCTGTGACTGGTCGCTGATCCATGAAATCGCGGTCATTGATTCGGTGATGAAAGGACACGTCGAGGGGATATTGAGACGTTATCCGCCTGAAATGTTACGGGACGTCAAGGTCCGGAGAAATTGGTATTAGTAGGGAGGATGTTATGATCGAAATTACGAGGGGAAACCTCCTTGAAGCCGAGACGGAGGCCATAGTAAACACGGTCAACTGCGTTGGATATATGGGAAAGGGGATTGCGCTTCAATTCAAACAGGCCTTTCCCGACAACTTCACTGCCTATCAAAAAGCCTGCAAAGCCGGACGGGTTAGGCCTGGACAAATGTTTGTACATAAGACCGGCCTGATGTTTAACCCCCAATACATTATCAACTTCCCTACCAAGCGTCACTGGCGCGAAAAATCAAAGCTCGAAGATATTCGATCTGGCCTTGCCGCCCTTGTTGAAGATGTCAAACGCTTGGGCATTCGTTCAATCGCAGTTCCACCCTTGGGCTGCGGGCTAGGGGGGCTCGATTGGCAGGCAGTCCGCAGAAAGATCGAAGAGGTATTTGCCCAGGTGCCCGAAGTGCGTGTTCTGCTTTATGCGCCGGTCGGCACTCCGGACGCCAATAAGATGCCTGTGCGGACGGCGCGTCCGAAAATGACGACCGCACGGACATTATTCATCAAGCTAATGGAGCAATACTTGTTCATGGCCTATTGCCTGACGCTGCTGGAAATTCAGAAGTTGGCCTATTTCCTTCAGGAGGCGGGCGAGCCGTTGCGCCTAAAATACGAGAAAGGCCATTTCGGGCCTTATGCAGCAAACCTGAACAAGGTCCTTGAAATTATGGAAGGGCACTTGATAAGGGGTTACGGAGACAGCCAAAAACCTGATGCTGAGATTGAAGTCCTGCCCGGGGCTGTTGAAGTTGCCGATGAACTCCTGCCCGGCAAGGATTCATCCAGAAATCGCCTAGACAGAGTCTCAGATCTCATCGAGGGTTTTGAAACGCCTTATGGCATGGAACTTCTTTCAAGCGTGCATTGGCTTGTTGTTCACGATCAGCCGCCCGTGAATAGAGAAGATGCTGCAATTGATCGGATTCATGAGTGGAGTCCACGAAAATTTAGGATGTTCAAACCGAACCATATCCGCGTAGCATGGCAGCGACTTAAGGAACAAGGCTGGCTGGCAATCGCCTCTAATCATCCTTAATAGCTTTCCTGTCTATCCTAATCTATAGAGGCCGAAACATATACGCTAAGACACCATTGAACCCAAAAATTGCCTGCAATATATTGAAGTCATTCAAGCTGTTGCGTTTACAAAAATGACTATGGCGTTCTACTCCTAACGCATCTGAATCTTTTTTGTTCCTAGAAGTTTCTATGGCACAATCACCTGATGAAAAGACATATGTGGAGATCCCCTTTATTAAGCAGTTAAAGGGGATGGGCTGGGAGCATATTGAGGGTGATACGGCAAAAAGCGTCAGAATCTTAGACCTGGGTCATCGCTGGGCATCGTGTGGCCGGAATGGTAATGTTAATTTCAATTGGCGTTCGGACAAGGAGAGGGGTCAAGTCTGCTCTTGACTCATGTTAGTGTGAAATCGGAAACATTTGTGAAATATTGGCTTTTTCGTGGTGAGACAAAATGAAGGTTCTGGAGCATTTTATTCGGGATTTTTTCCCATGGGAATTGATTCATGAAACTGGTGTCATAAACTCAAGAGTCAAATCACTGGTGTGAGAGGCATTGGAGAGTCAGGATTCTGTACATTTAGAGTAAGTTGCGCCTCTTTGCCTGCCCAGTGGAATGCTAAGCCTATTCCTCTGGGGCGGCTAAGGAAATCTGGGCGTGCTTATGAATGAGGAATCAAAAGGCGAAATTATAATTTACCGGGCTGAGGACGGCAAGACGACGCTTGAAATGAGCCTGAAAGAAGATACCGTCTGGTTGAGCTTAAATCAGATGGTTGCGCTTTTTGACAGGGATAAATCCGTAATTTCCAGGCACATAAAAAACGTCTTCAGAGAAGGTGAACTTGATAAAATGTCAGTTGTTGCAAAATTTGCAACAACTGCTTCAGATGGGAAGACCTATCAGGTCGAATACTTTAATTTCGATATCATCATTTCTGTAGGTTACAGGGTCAAGTCGCAAAGAGGCACTCAATTCCGCGTGTGGGCAACTAGGGTGCTCAAAAATTACCTCATCAAAGGCTATTCGGTTAATGAAAAGCGCCTGAGCAAGCAGAACGCCCGGCTCGTTGAGCTGCAAAAGACAGTGAATCTTCTGGCGCGGGTCGTTGAAGGTCGAGAACTGGCTGGCGATGAAGCAACCGGATTGCTTAAAGTAATCACCGACTATTCCTATGCTCTGACCCTTTTGGATCAGCAGGCAAATAGGGGATGTCCGTGAAATATTGATATTTTCGGAGTGGGTTGGAATTATGTGTCATTGTTCCAAAATCGTTAAACAGAATTGACTCCTCCAGTCCAGAAGGAGACAGAGATGTCTATAGACCATAGATTAAGTACAGAAAAGATAACTCCCGAATTAATAAACTATATTATTGAAAAGATCGTTCGGGAAATTCAACCGGAAAAGATTATCCTGTTTGGCTCATACGCAAGGGGCGACTTTGAAAGGGATAGTGACCTGGATCTGTTTATAATCAAAGATGGAAAAGAATCGAGCCGCATAATGAGGCGGAAAGTAGATGCTCTGCTCTGGGGACGGCGATTTCCGGTAGATCTTATTGTGCGAAAACCAAAGGAAGTGGAATGGAATTTCAGAGCAAAGAATCCATTTTATCTATATCACATCTTTAAGGATGGGAAAGTGCTTTATGAAAAAGAATGAAGAAGAAATCAAATTGGTCAAAGATTGGTTGAGCTTTG
>JAGMBW010000113.1 GCA_023129535.1 Desulfobacterales bacterium | reverse complement strand
TCTGCGAAATCTGTGGATTAAAGATAAAGGAACAATTTTTTCAGTCAGAAGCCAGGAGTCGGAAACCGTATGGCAACTATGAATTCACCTTAAACATAAGGAAGTTCAAATGGTTGGATTTGCCGGTCATCATCAGATTTACCGGGTTGTTCTCGAAGACAAAAAACGCCTTTTTTGAGGTAGCTTCCAGCTCGAAAAGGCGTTTTTTGCTTTTAAATATCTCCTTCAAGAACCGGGGGAGAAAAATTATGATTTAAACAGACCGCGGACACAATCAAGTTGTGACAAGGTGAGATTTAAGAGAGAAATGAAAAAACTACCTGAATTTTTGAATAAGTATTTTTGGAGGGAAGGTAAGTATGAATTACAAGAAACCGAAACGGATCTTTGAGGACTCCGGAGTTGTTGATCCCGGAATGTCATACCATGTTGAGCTGGAAAATGTGGTTAACACAAAACGCCAGGATATCAAGACCATGGTTGACCTGGGGAGGTACTTCTCCATATTTGCCCCCCGGCAGAGCGGCAAGACCACCTTTTTTGAGGATTTCTGCCAGGAACTGCAAAAGGATGCGAGCTATGTGGCTATTCTTCTCAGTTTCCAGGATTACAAAAACCTCGATTCACAAAGATTCTATCAATTGATTCAAAAAGATCTTTGCGTACAACTGGTAAGCAGGCTGGATGACGTGAATTGCCCGAGGGTTGATGCGGTGAGGGCATACTTAGATTCCCATAACCTTACCGATCATATCTGCATTCGTGAATTCTTTGAAGAATTAAATCGAATGGTAGAATTCAAAAAAATTGTTATTTTCATAGACGAGTTCGATGGCATCCCGATAAATGAATTAGAAAATTTTCTGACCACGTTAAGGGAACTGTATCAAAGATACAAGAAGCGCAGAGACAAGGCTCTGTATTCCGTGGGCCTGGTCGGTATACGTAATATCACAAAATTGATTGTGGGCGGTGTTTCGCCTTTCAACATCGCTGACCAGGTCAAACTACCACCTTTCAGTCTTAAGAACGTCCGTGACCTTTATGCCCAGTATACAAAGGAGACAAACCAGCCTTTTACTGAAGAGGCAGTGAGAAAGGTATTTGATGAGACTGCGGGTCAGCCCTGGCTGGTGAACAGGCTGGGCACGATCCTCACTGTTGACGTCAAGCCGGAAACCACAGATCGTATCACCGAGCAAGACGTGGGGAAGGGAGTAGAGAACCTTCTGTATGAAGAAAATAGCCATTTCGACAATATCACAGAGAAGGCAAAACAATACAAAGAAACCTTCATAGATGTTGTCTTCAACGGGATTGAATACATACCGGGCGATGAGGAACAATCGCTTCTCCTGACGCATGGCCTGATTAAGGCAGAAGGGAAAGATGTTTATGTTAGCAACGCCATTTATAAGAAAAGGTTCACCAGGACCTTTTTTCGGGAATCAGGGGCAATTGCCGATGTGCCTGTCAAGGGCTACATTAAAGCGGGTGGACTTCTTGACATGGAGGCAGTGCTTGCTGATTTTGAGGAATATATCATCCGGCTAAGTGTAAACGCCTTTTACGCGAGCCAAAAGCCTTATGAGAAGACAGGACAATTTTTACTCACTGCCTGGCTGTATCAGTTTGTAGAAGAGGGGAAGGGCGAACTCCGCTTTGAGACACCGACCGGCTTAGGGAGAATGGATATTCTTCTGAATTACCAGGGCCATAAATACATTATCGAAACCAAGATAAACCGCTCGCACGGCAGCAGGACTCTGGATAAAGCGATCGAACAGGTTTCCGGCAAATACCTTTCAACCGAGCAGGCACATGAGGGCTACATTGTTATTTTTGATCTTAAGACAATGGTTGGCGAATTATGCACACCGCAAAAACACATAGTGGAAGGAAAAGAGATATTGAGCTTTAACATCGGGATAGGGAGACGATAGTTGATTGCGGATTAAGGCACAAGGCTAAAGGCTTAAGGCAGAAGACCTTGTGCCCTGAGCCTTGCGCCCGTGAACGGATACTGAATATCTAAACCTTTTGCGTAATCGTTATGTCTCGTTTGGGATAGGGAATTTCGATCCCCTCCCTGTCAAAGGCTTGCTTCACGTTGTCGGTCATATAGGATATGGTATCCATCCGCTTTCGGGCATCTTTGATCCAGACCCGTAGCTCAAGGTCTACCGATGATTCGCCGAATTGCCTTACAACTACCCTGGAGGGCGGATCTTTTAATACCCATTCTGCTGTCTTTGCTACTTCCAGAATCACCGATTTGGCCTTCTTGATGTCGGTGTCGTATGAAACGCCGATGGGAATTCGAACGCGGATATCCGTTGATATGGTCGTGTAGTTGACAATATCCCGCTTCATGATCTCGTTGTTAGGAATGATAATCACAATATTGTCTGTGGTTCGGATCTTGGTGGCCCTGAGCCCGATATCGATCACATCTCCCCACGTTGATGAACCCTGCGGCGAGGTCCACACTTCGACCCGGTCCCCGATTTCAAAGGGCCGGTCCATAATCAGCAAGACCCCCGCTATAAGATTCGACAGGGTATCTTTGGCTGCAAAGCCCACGGCAATGCCGACAATGCCAGCCCCAGCCACAAACGGGACCACATTGATCCCCAACACATCCAGGGCAAGCAAGATCGCAATGGCAAAGATGACGATGCCCGAAAATTTGTTGAGAAGATCAAAGGCAATGTCGTCTATTTTGCTCTTGGTCCTCCTGACGAAATTGGTCTCAATGTAGCCGAGCAAAATCAAGGTGAAATCTTTAAGAGGGATGGCCAAAAGGATAATCAGGGCCGCATAAAACACCTTTTCCAGAATGGGAATGCTAAAGACATTCACCAGATAGATCCCGCAGAGAAATACCAGGCCATACCCAACTGCCCTTTGAATCAGCTCAAAGATCCGGTCGTTGATACGCACAAATTCATATTTCTGCACCCTTTTTCGCACCCGCTTCATCGCCCTTTTAAAGACAGCCCAGACAAGAAGGGCGCCTAACAGGACCAAAGCCGCCCTGGCAAGCACGGGATAAAGGGCCACCCATTTAGAAAGAATACCAGCGGGTATCCCTTCATAAAGATGCTTCAGATAATCCAACATAAGCTCAACCCCCGCGATCGCTTACCCTCACCTTGCGCCACTTCATAAGCCTTTCCTTGATGATCTTCAACATGCGTCGGGCAATATAAACTTGAAACTGATGCCAGATGCCCGATACCAGATGCCTGATACCCGATATCTTACAATCGACCACTGACCACTGACCACTGACCACTGACCACTGACCACTGACCACTGATCACTGATCACTGATCACTGACCACTGACCAGGGCATCATTTCCTCTTTTCTCGTTTTCGAAGAATAAGCCGGATAGGAGTCCAGTCCAGATCCAGCGCTTCTCGAAGCTGGTTGATCACGTACCGTTCATAAGAGAAATGGACGCCTTCCGGATAGTTCACAAAGCAGGTAAATGTTGGCGGCGCCACAGACACCTGCGTGGCGTAATAAAACTTGATGCGCCTCCCACGGTAGGCAGGCGGCTGATGTCGGTTAATGATCTCTTCGAATACTCTGTTCAGGCGTCCTGTGCTGATACGTGTCCTATACTGCTCGTATACGGCATCTACCCACTCGAAGATCTTAAGCACCCGCTGCCCGGTAAGAGCTGAGATGGTCAAGACAGGAGCAAAACTCAGAAACTTTAATTGGTCCCTAACCGCATCCACGCACGTTTTGGCTGTCGTGGAATCCTTTTTAACCAAATCCCATTTGTTCAAAAGGATGATGCAGGCTCGACCCCGTTCCAGGGCGTAACCAGCAATCCGGCCATCCTGCTCTGTCACCCCTTCAGGGGCATCCATCATGACCAATGCAATATCGCATCGATTAAGGCTCCTCAATGCCTTGATAATAGAAAACTTTTCCAGCTTCTTTCGCACACGCCCTTTTCTTCGGATTCCGGCTGTATCAATCAACACGTACTCCCTGTTGTTTACCCTGCAAATTGTGTCAATGGCATCCCGGGTGGTGCCGGGTATCTCACTTACCACAAGGCGCTCATCTCCCAACATGCAATTGATCAGAGAAGATTTTCCCACGTTTGGGCGACCCATGACCGCCAGTCTGATCCGATCGGAAGCTAATTCAGGCGAAGTCCGAGGCAAAAGGTTGGTCAAGGCATCCATGAGATCGTGCACGCCGTACCCGTCCTCAGCAGAGATGGGATAGAGGGGATCCACGCCCAGGACAGAAAAGTCGGCTAAAAGCGATTCGTGCCTTGGGCCGTCGATTTTGTTGACCGCATAAAAGACGGGCTTGCTCGATCGACGCAGTTGGTGAACCAGGTCTCTATCGACGGGTGTGACCCCTTCCTTCCCATCAAAGAGCATCACGATGGCGTCTGCTTCTTCTATTGCCTGCATCACCTGGTATCTGACCAGGTGCCCGAATCCTTCTGACTCAAAATCAGAAAATCCCCCGGTATCGACCACCGTAAAGGAAACGTCGTCCCACCAGGCATCCCCGTAATTTCGGTCCCGGGTGACGCCCGGGGAATTATCTACAAGGGCCTTGCGCGATCGCGTAATTCGGTTAAAGAACGTGGATTTTCCCACGTTAGGGCGTCCTACAATGGCAACAATCGGCTTCATGTCAGCAGTTGCGCGTTACGGGTTACTGGTTATATGAAAACGGAGTATTGGAGTGTTGGAGTACTGGAGCTTCTTGAGTTTGGATTTTTCATTACTCCAATACTCCATTGCTCCAACGCTCCATAAACATTTTTACAATATCTTAATTCTCGTACAAGGGCAAGATATGTGAGGAGAAAAAGATGAAAAAGTCACGCAAAGCGAAGCTATGGCAGAGGCACAGGAAAGCTCAAGTCGAAGACAAACATGTAGAAGTGGAATGGGTCCACAGAGGCATGGACCCGCCTTTCTGTTTGGTGGATAATTTCCTGGTCGGCTGTCACAAGAACGCTTTTGCTGTCCTTTCGGCTCCCTAAAGCCCGGATTATGATAGTGTCCGCACTGATACCCCGAGTCCTGTCGGAAAAGATGATTTCCACATTTCCTTGAGCCTCTCTTGATTCTTTCACACCGTCGAAGACAAGAAAGATCTTGTGAAAAAAATGCCTTTTCCGAAGAACCCCAGCCGTAAATTCTTCTCTCAGGGCCCTCAGTGAAGCATCCGAAATACCGTTCTTTCCTCCCTGCACCTTCAAAAGGACATTGTAGCCATCAACGTAGATGTCATATTTCTTGCTTTCCCCACTTTCGACAAAATCGTCCAGGTTCTGATAGGATATCGGTTCGGCATCCTTCTTCTTATCGGGCTGGAAACGATGATAAAGAACCTCACAAACCTGGCTCTTCTTTTGCTGGATTTCCCTCTTGACGGTTTCCGCTTCTTCAAGCAGGTTAAGAGATTCCAGGCTATTTGCAAGCTCTTCAAGGTTAACAATCCTGGAAAGATTTTCGGGAACGGGTTCCAGGAACCGGAGCTTTTGTTTCAAACCGGCGCCAGGCCTCAAGTCGGGCTCCTGGCCGAAGACTTTTTGTATTTCAGGAAGATTCAGCAATCGTTTTCTTTCATGGAGTAATGCGTCTTTGACCTGGGCCACTTCTGAGTGAACCACGAGGGAATCCCTGTAGATTCGCTCGACTTCTTTCAAATAGAGTTCTACGTGAAGGAGTTGTTGGCTCACGGCAGAAATCAATCCGTATTGTTCATCGGCCTGTCTCTGGAGTTCAAATGCCTGGTCAACGCGTTTCAAAAGACCATCGAAACGCTTGTACGCTTCCTCAAGAGTGGCGTCTTTCATCACTCCCGAGGCGTGGTACCGCTGAAACCACTGACGCCGTTGATGGGCCAGCTCCTTTTCAAGCCGTGATTCAAATTCCTTTTCCCACGTTGCGACACGGCTTCTGAGGTCCTCATTTTCTTCCCTGTACCTTGTCAGGTCTCCTTTGATGCGCTCTTTTTCAGCTTGCAGCTTCTTCAATTTGATTTCCACTTTTTTGCGGCGTTCCTGCTCCCGGTGCAGCATTTGCGGGGAGGCTTCCTGGCTCATTTTGGCCTGGATCGTGTCGTCCCCCTCCGGTCCGGCCAACGCCTCGTGAAGCCATGGTAGGTCCTGGAATTCTTCAATCAACTTTTCCAGAACCGTCCAGGCAGGGTTCAGGACCTCCAGTGTATCCCGTTCCACACTCCGATCCCAGAATCCCTCTTCCAAAAGGCTGGAGAACTCCGTCTCGTTCCAGTAACCGAGAACGTAAAGGCATGCTAAGAACCGTGCAGGCCCTAATAGATCTCGCAATGCCTCAAAATTATCGAGGAGGAAAGAGCCATCCAGCATTTCTATGAAGTCAATCACGTCGGACTGCTCCAATGCCCAGATCCCGAGCACGATTTTCAGAAGATCCGGGTCATTTTGAAGCATTCGGCGCAAGCGGACTTCCACCTGCGGTTGTCTCACTAAGTGTGCTAACTTTGTTATACTGCTCGAAAACCCCTTCAAAAGGGATTCTTTCAGGATAGGCTCTTCGTGGATTAAACTCACCCAGCCGGAGGCGGGGATATCCCGTATGATGCGATCAAAAAAAGAGTTCGGCAGCCGAAATGGCAACTCACCGGGAAAACCGTCTTTGGCCAAAAAATCTTCCATGGATTCAGGCCGTCCTTTCATTTTTGTGTAACCGTTCACAGGTTCAGAGTTCACCCTGTTAAATTTGGCGCAAGCTTCACTTCGTGTCCCGAAGGGAACCCTATTTAACGGGGTGAACCGTTCAGGGTTGCCCTTCAACCGTGAACCTCTCAACCGTGAACCCCTGAACGGTTACGCTTTTTCTTAGGTGATGTATTTCTTGAGGCAGCAGGCTGTGTGCGAACCGTTGGGGTTGGCAAGGATCTCAACGGGCGATCCCTTTGCCACCACCTCGCCTCCCTCATCGCCCCCCTCGGGGCCAAGATCAATGATGTAATCGGCCTCTTTGATGATCTCCATATTATGTTCGATCACCGCCACGGTGTTTCCCTGGTCCACCAATGCCTGTAACACCCGGGCAAGCCTGGACACGTCAGTCAGGTGCAGCCCTGTAGTCGGCTCATCAAGAATGTAGAAGGTGCGTCCCCGTGAGGGTTTGGCCAGTTCTTGGGCCAGCTTGATGCGCTGGGCCTCGCCGCCGGATAGTGTCGGGCTGGGTTGTGCCAGGCGCAGATAACCGATGCCAATGTCACAGACTACACGGACAGCCCGGCGAATAGACGGTACGGCGGCAAAGAAGTTTTTTGCCTGATCGAAAGTGAGCTCCAGCACCTCTGAGATGTTTTTCCCCTTGTAGGTGATATCCAGGGTTTCCCGGTTGAATCGCCGGCCCTCACAAACCTCACAGTGAACGTAAACATCCGGGAGGAAGCTCATGGCCACCTTCAGGGACCCGTGCCCCTTGCAGGCTTCACATCGCCCTCCAGCCACATTGAATGAAAAACGTCCGGGCGTGTATCCTCTTGCCCTACTTTCTGGCGTCAGGGCAAAGAGTTTTCGTATTTCCGACAGGAATCCCACGTATGAAGCTGGCACTGACCGCGGTGTACGGCCGATTGGGCTGTGATCCACCTCGAGCACCCGATCGAGCACCCCCCACCCCTCGATCCCCTTGCAGAGACGGAACTCACGTTGCTTTTTCAGCAACAGGTTCCGCACACCCTTATATAGAGTCTCTTTGAGGAGCGTGGATTTGCCTGAGCCCGATACCCCGGTGACACAAATAAGGGTACCCAAGGGGAAATCGACATCGATCCCTTTTAGATTGTGCTCGGCAGCGCCCAGAATCTTGAGGAGCGGGGGCTCCTGATACGGCCTGAGTCGAGACGTGATTCGGTGGGGATGCCCGTCAAAGCAGGCCCCTGTGACGGACGAGGGAACTTTTTTCAGGTCGGCCAATTTGCCACAGGCTACCACCTGCCCCCCTTCCTGGCCGGCTCCGGGGCCAAGGTCGATGAGGTAATCGGCCTCGCGGATGGTCTCCTCATCATGCTCGACCACCACGATAGAGTTGCCCCGTTGCCTGAGTTCCCTGAGGGCCTCAAGGAGCATTTTGTTGTCCTCAGGGTGAAGACCGATGGTGGGCTCATCCAGGATATAACAGACTCCGGTCAGATTCGATCCAAGCTGAGCCGCTAAGCGGACACGCTGGGCCTCACCGCCAGACAGCGTATCACCGCTTCGACTCAGGGCGAGATACGACAACCCAAGTCGATTAAGGAGGTGAAGGCGCGTCAGGATCTCACTCAGGATCGGCTCGGCTACAGGCGCTTTGTCCGCGCGAAAAGACAAGCCTTTGAAAATCTTATGCACTTGGGCGGCCGGGTGCTGCACCAGATCCCATATGGAATAATCCCCAATTTTCACGGCCAGGGCCTCCTGGTTCAGGCGGCTTCCGCCACATTGGGAACAGACCCCATGTTCATCTTCATCCGGATCTCCGATCACACCCAATCCGTTGCACATCGGGCACGCCCCGTGCTTGCTATTAAAAGAAAAAAGCCGGGGATCCAGGGCCTGCATGCCCTTACCGCAGGCTGGGCAGATGCCCCGCAGGCTAAAGACTTGTTCACCCCCTTTACGGTCTATGACCAGAAGGGTGCCGCTGCTTTCTTTTAGGGCCCGGTCCACCACCCCGTTAAGATCTCTTGTTGGAAGCCGTCCGACTACCAACTCGATGGTGTGATCCTGGTGTCGGCTCAGGGCCATGTTTTCCGTAAGGGCTGTCAGCGTGCCGTCAATGCGGGCCTCTCGATGACCCCTGCGCAGGGCCTGGGCCAGCACATCCTTGTGGAATCCTTTGCGTCCGGCCACCTTGGGTGCCAGGATCAAAGCGCGCTTTTTCCTGTATTCATGCCGAATCTGATCGACCAGCGCCTCGCGGCGCTGGGGAATCAGCTTGCGACCGCACCCCGGGCAGTGCTGGGAGCCAAGCTTGCAGTACAGAAGCCTGAGGAAATGGTAGATTTCGGTGAGAGTTGCCACCGTGGAGCGGCGGCTGGCATGGCTGATGCGCTGCTCAATGGCCACCGTGGGTGGAAGGCCGGACACAACGTCTACCTCGGGCCGCTCAAGGATCCGCACGTATTGTCGCACATATGGGGCAAGGCTTTCCAGATAACGGCGTTGACCCTCGGCAAATAGAATGTCAAAGGCCAGGGTGGATTTGCCCGAACCAGAAACACCCGTGAGTACCACAAATTGCTGGCGGGGGATAGAGAGGCTTATGTTCCTGAGGTTGTGCTCCCGAGCACCGTTTATGGTAATGGCGTCAGCAACACCCAGGCCACCTGCATAAAATCCCCCCGGGCCCCCCTTTAACAAAGGGGGGAGCCTTTGAAAGTCCCCCTTTTGTAGAGGGGGGAGCCTTTGAAAGTCCCCC
>JAGMBW010000112.1 GCA_023129535.1 Desulfobacterales bacterium | reverse complement strand
CCTCTTCCGGTGGGCCTGCCACAACCACCCGCCCTCCGGCATCGCCGCCATCAGGACCCAGATCGATGACCCAGTCAGCCGTCTTGACAACGTCCATGTTGTGCTCGATCACAAGCACTGTATTCCCTTCATTGACCAGCCTCTGGAGGGCGGCCAGAAGTTTTTCTATATCATCAAAATGGAGTCCGGTCGTGGGTTCGTCAAAAATGAAAAGCCGCTGTCTGCCGTCACCGGTTTTCAAATATCTGGAAAGCTTGAGACGCTGGGCCTCTCCCCCGGAAAGGGTGTTTATGGGCTGGCCAAGGCGCATGTAACCAAGGCCCACATCGGCGAGTGGCTGAAGGGCATCCGTCACTTTGCGTTGGTCTTCAAAAAAGGTAAGAGCCCGATCCACCGTCATGGAAAGGATATCGTGTATGTTGTGACCCTCGTACATGACTTCCAACACCTGTTTCTGAAAGCGCTTCCCAGCGCAGTCGGGGCACGTGATAAAGACATCGGAGAGAAACTGCATCTCCACCTTTTCAAACCCTTCTCCCCGGCATGTTTCGCACCGGCCCCCGGCCACATTAAAGGAAAAATGGCTCGGTCCAAAACCCCTTTTGTGGGCATCCGGGGTATTGGCTAAGAGATGGCGGATGGGGTCTGCGGCCCTGGTGTACGTTAAAGGGTTGGCCCTGGGCGTCCGGCCGATGGGTCTCTGGTCCACCAGTTCGACATCCACTATGTGCTCCAGACCCTTGATTGCCCTGTGTCGGCCGGGTCGGCCCTGAGGGTCCCACTTGGCCCATTTGACGGCCTTATACAGGACCTCTTCGGCCAGGGTTGATTTGCCAGAGCCCGAGACCCCGGTCAGACAGACAAAAAGCCCAAGAGGGATGTGAATATCTATATCTCTCAGGTTGTGCTCGCCGGCCCCCTCGATCGTGAGCCATTGGCCCTCTTTGGGTTTTCGCCTGGTCCCGGGGATGGGGATGTGCCGCTCACCTTTCAGGTATTGCCCTGTCAGGGAACCATTCACGCTGGTTGTGGGGCCAAAATACATGAGCTCTCCGCCGTGCTCCCCGGCTTTCGGCCCGAGGTCCAGCATGAAGTCACTCTGGCTGATAATCTCGGGATCGTGTTCCACCACGACGAGGGTGTTCTGGAGATCCCTGAGCCCTTTCATGATGCGCATAAGGCGGTGGTTGTCCCGGGGATGAAGACCGATGCTTGGCTCATCCAAAATATAGAGCGTATTCACAAGGGAAGACCCAAGGGCTGAAGCCAGGGCAACGCGCTGTACCTCACCCCCCGAAAGGGTTCGGGATTGCCGATCTAGTGTCAGATACCCCAGCCCCACGTCCCGAAGGTATTTTAGCCTGCTGTGAATTTCACGCAGCACAAGCAGGCTGGCGTCATCCATGGGGGGCACATGGAGCGTTTCAAAAAACCTGCTTGTCTCATCAACGTTCAAGGCATAGAGTTGGCCGATGTTGAGATCCCCAAGCCGATATAGCAGGGCCTCTTCCTTGAACCGGGTGCCACCGCAATCGGAGCAAACCTTGTAGCTGCGGTACCGGGAAAGAAAGACCCGCACGTGCATTTTATACGTCCTCGACTCAAGCCACTTGAAAAACCCCCGGACGCCATAATAATTAGGGGTCCCCTCAATAATCGCCTTTTTTTGGGCTTTTGTCAGGCCCTGGAATGGGGTGTCCGTGGGTATTTTCTTGCGCCGGCAGAAGGACATCATGTCCTCAAACTCCATGCGGTGATCGAGCCAATCTCCCCATGGCTTGATGGCCCCCTCCTCCAGGGAAAGCGTAGGATCCGGGATAATGAGGTCCAGGTCCACATCAATGGTCCGGCCAAATCCCCGGCAGGCCTCACACGCCCCGATCGGGCTGTTAAAAGAAAAGAGGTGGGGTTGAGGGGGGCTGTAAGGAATTGCGCAGTTGGCACATTCCAGCGTGTTGCTGAACGCAAGGTGCCGGGCAGGCCCAACCCATACATCCAACCTCCCCTGTCCAAAGCGGAATGCCTGCTCTAAGGAATCGACGATTCGCTTCCGATCCCGGGAGCGCAGCAAGACCCGGTCTACAACAATAGGGATTTCTTTGTTGTCTTCGCTCGCTTCCCAGGCCTCCAGGGGCCTGATCTCGCCATCTGCAAAGAAGCGGTCAAAGCCCATTTGGGCCAATCCCCTCCGCTCCTGGTCTGCCTGTGCCTTCCTGACGAAAAAGGGGAAAGTGATCACCGTCTCAGAGCCCTCTGGAAATCCCTTTAAGCGCTTCCACACATGGGCGGTGGTTTCCGGCACCACGGGTTTGCCGCAACCCTTGCAGTAGAGTTGGCCCAGGCGGGCATAGAGCAACTTTACATAGTCGGTGATCTCGGTCATGGTGCCGACAGTGGAGCGGGATGTGCGCACCGGGTCCTTGCGGTCGATGGCAATGGCAGGCGGGATACCCTCGATGCTGTCTACCTGAGGCCGGTCCATGCGGTCCATGAACTGACGCGCATATGGAGAAAAGGTTTCCACATAGCGGCGCTGGCCCTCGGCATAAAGGGTATCAAAGGCAAGAGAAGACTTTCCTGAACCACTCACCCCCGTGATGACGGTAATACGATTCAGGGGAATCTCTAAATTCAGGTTCTTGAGATTATTTTGCCTGGCGCCTTTTATCAGGATGGCCTGGTTGTGCATGAGGTGTAAGTTCCTTTTGCAGAGCTTTGCAAGATTACCACAAAACGGCAAACAGAGGAAAGGACGAAAAGGGGATGCCTGGCCCAGTTTGTTCAGAACTCTTAGTTCCTTAGTTCTGAAATTCGTGTTTTTTCTGGCAGAACATTTCAAAAGATAATCACGAAAACACGTGATGTTCTCAAGGCGAACGCCGCAAAGATGGAAAGCACGAAATAGAAAAATATTAACACTTTCGTGTCTTCGTACTTTCGTGCTTTCGTGATAGATTTATTGCTTTTTTGGTTCCGGCTTGTCCGGGTTAGGGTTATACGAGATATGGATGGTATTTTTCGCGAGAGCCGCCCTGCACCGTGAGGACCCTTGAACCGCCGGGACCCTTAACAGACACCCGCACGGCCTGGCCATCTTCAGATTTGCTATATGCTGCACAAAGGGCGGCTGCCTCTTGCAGGACCTCGTCCGGGGCGCCAAAAGGGATCAAAACAGTGGGGCCGGGCATATCGATCATGCGCAGTTGGATGTCCTCGTGAGGATCGATGAGTTGACAAATTTGCCGGTTGTCTTCCTTTGTGCGGCCCACGATAATCTTGTGTCTATGGTGGAGTCTGAAGTGCCGGCCGTACTTCAGAAGCTCAAAATCACGCTGCTCGTAATCATCCTGGTGTTCAAACAAATCTTTCAATCGTCTGGAAAAACCTGTATCTGTCAGGAGGCACCCGCCGCCAGGAGTAGGATAGTCGGTGATCCCAAAGGCGTTGGCCAGCTTCATCTGCTGCTTTCGAGAGCGCCCCGAAATGTCTAACAGGCGCCCACGATCCACCAGGCCACGTTCTTCGGGAATCGTGGGCGGTAGCAGTTTGGCGCTCAATGGGCGAAGGATGTAGCCGGCAAAACCGGACTTCTTCTCAACATAACGCAACGACGGTTTGGTCTGGGACATGGGGCGCTGGCCCAGCACCTCGCCGGTAAAAAGAAAATCAAACCCCTCTTTTTTCATGATTGAGCCGGCGATTGCAAGCATCAGGGCGTGACAATCCAGGCAGGGGTTCATGTTCGCGCCGTAGCCGCAGTTGGGATTTTTGAGCATGTCAATGTATGCGTTGGTAATATTTTGAACCGTTAAAGGAATCCCGGTGATGTGGGCGGCCCGACGGGCCTTATCCGAACTGAAAAACGGGGTTTCAAAATTGACCCAGGCGACCTCGATGGCCTGATCCCTGAGAAGGAGTGCAGAAAGGATACTATCCAGCCCGCCGGAGGTGAGGCCGAGGGCGCGAACCACGCGGGGCTTTGTTTGCCGGGTGGTTGCGTTAAATGATTTTTCTTGCTGGGAGGTAGAAACCATGGTCAAGATTATCGCAAAAAAGCGCATCAAGGAAATCCTGAAGATTCTAAGAAGCACCTATCCAGATGTCAAGACCGCCCTGCACCACAGAAATTCCCTGGAGATGCTGATTGCCACGATTCTCTCGGCCCAGTGCACGGATGTGCGGGTCAACCAGGTGACCGAGACCCTCTTTAAGAAGCTACGAACAGCAAAAGACTTTGCTGGAGTATCCCTTTCTGATCTGGAGGAGATGATCCGTCCCACCGGTTTTTATCGTAATAAGGCAAAAACGATCAAGGCATGCTGCGGTGGGTTTCTGGAAAAACATGGCGGGAATGTCCCGGACAATATGGAGGCGTTGCTTCAACTTCCTGGAATCGGGCGAAAGACAGCCAACGTGATACTTGGGAGTGCTTTTGGAATCCCTGGAATTGTCGTGGACACACACGTAAAACGCGTGTCTCAGCGCATCGGCCTTACTGAGCAAAACGATCCGGTCAAGATAGAATCTGATCTCATGGCCCTGATTCCGGAGAAGGACTGGATAGACTTTTCGCATCAGATGATCTGGCACGGCAGGAAATTGTGCCCGGCCCGCAAGCCAAAATGCCCGCAGTGCCCCCTGCGTGAGCTGTGTGATTATGGACGCAAGACCGGGTGAGCCAGCATCCAGTATCTGCTTATTCATTACACAAAAATGTGTTACGAAACCTTGACACAAATGTTAAGATTTGAGCTCATATAGACGGCTACAATTGTTAGGCCCTTTTCAGATGTCTTGACAATCAATAAAGACTCAGTTTACACTTAGGTTAAGCAGTTCAACGTTCACGGTTGCCGGTTGAAGAGCCTTAACTGTCTGATATCAAAAGGATATTGAAGCGCATAGTGCATAGAGCAGAGCGCATAGAGCAACCCCAACAACCCTGGGATAATTTTTTACGCTATGCGCTATGCGCTATGCCCTATGCGCTATGAGGGATGTCAATATACTATAACCTTTGAACCGTGAACCGTGAACCGTGAACCGTAAACTATAGTGAGGAGATTAGAAACAATGCAGACCCAAACAAGTGAAGAAATCAAGAAAATCATTATTGCTGAAGTTCCTCGGCTTATGGAAAGTGACCCCGACATACGGAGATTTATTCTGGACATAACGCATGAAAAATATGCGGACAGGATAGAAACCGAAAGCCGTATTGACCGGATACTGGATGAGTTAAAGAGGGATCGTGAAGCCCGTGACAGGAAGTGGGAGACCCAGGAGAAAAAATGGGAGGCCCAGGAGAAAAAGTGGGAAGAAAACCAGAAGGTAATCAACGAGATACTAATCGAGATTAAGGCGCATGACCGGAGGTTTGATTCTACCATTGGCGCACTGGGCGCAAGATGGGGTTTGCGGAGTGAACGGGCATTTCGCGATGGTCTAAAGGCCATTTTGGAAAAGTCGTTTGGTGTCAAGGTCGAAAGATACGAAGATTATGATCATGATGGCCTGGTTTTTGGCCGGCCGGATCAGGTGGAGCTCGATGTGATCATTCACAATGAAACGCTTATTCTGTGTGAGATTAAATCGTCAATGAGTAAATCGGAGATGTACGCATTCTGGCGCAAGAAAAATTTTTATGAAAACAAGCATGCTCGCAAGGCCAGTCGAGTCATGGTCATTTCGCCCATGATAGATCACCGTGCCAGTGCCGTGGCAAAAGATTTGGATATAGAGGTCTATGGATATGCGGAAGATGTCAGGATATGAGAGTTATGTTCACCGGACCCAGCGCCAGGTCGAAAAGGATTTCAAACGGATCGCGTGAGGCCCGCCAGGGCCTTTATTCTTAAGAGCCCTGGGCTGTTATGAAAATACATGAGGCTGGAAGAATACCCTGCCCGGATAAAGTAGCTCTCCAGGTCATCAAAAAGGACCGGGCGATTTGGCCAGGTGTATCTTTTTTCTCTGCGTTTCAGCCTTCCCCATTCCCTCAACGCCGGACGATCTTTGTCAAACACCGTTTTTTTCGCATATTCGCACAGAAACATCTCACAGACGATGGGCTTTACGCGCCAAAGGCAACCCTTTGCTCCGAGATAGACACACTTCGTGCGGAGGTTTGGAAGGCTAAGGACCTGCAGCAACTGGTCAATCTCTTCGTCTGACGAGATCAGGACATTGATGACCACATCAGCAAAAAATGCTCATTATAACGGATTTTGGGGAG
>JAGMBW010000111.1 GCA_023129535.1 Desulfobacterales bacterium | reverse complement strand
GTAGGAAAGCAGGCTCTATTAAGAAAATTAAGAAACCTGGAAAAGTTGGGCCGGATTAAACGGGTGTTAGTCGTTGATAATGACCCAGAGACGGTAAGATTGATCGGTAACGTCCTTAAACAAGCGGAATATCAGGTAATAACGGCTTATAATAGTAAGGATGCCATCAAATCCATACAGGATTTTAGGCCCGACCTTGTCGTCTTGAACCTGACAACGCCAGAGGTGAGTGGTTTCGATGTGATTGAATACCTCAAGACAGGAGAAGGTGTAAAGGATATTCCCCTTATCGTTCTTACCCACAAGGATTTAACTGAAAAAGAGATAGATGACCTGAACGACAGGATAGAGGCAATATTAAACAAGGGAGTGCTTACTGAAGAAGCCCTTTTGAAAGAACTCAAGGATACTATTAATAAGGTCAGCAAAGTGCAATGAGTATAGTTTTTAAGATAAAGTTTTTGGGGTATGATACTTTCTTGCCTTTGCGTTTTTTCTTGCGAACAACTACGGGCGTAAGGCGCAAGGCTCAGGGCACACGGTCTTCTGCCTTAAGCCTTTAGCCTTGCGCCTTTAGCCTTGTGCCTGTTAGCGTAATGTGCCATGTTTGATTTTGCTTAGCCTGGTTATCAACCCCAAAATGTTTTTCTTAAGGTGTATATAAGGAAGGGAAGATGGAAGAGTTAAAAAGTGGCTTGCCTGGGAAGATACTGATCGTTGACGACAATCAGGATAGCCGGGAACTGGTGGTGAAGATACTTAAGAACAGGGGTTATCAGACGATTGAGGCTGTTGATGGAGAGGAGGCGCTAAAAAAAGCAGTGGCAGAAAGACCGGACCTGATCTTGATGGATCGCTCGCTTCCCAGGATAGATGGTTATGAGGTCACGAGGAGGCTTAAGAGCCGGGAGGAGTTTAAAGATATCCCTATAGTGGCCCTAACTGCTCATGCAATGAGGGGGGACAGAGAAAAGGCCCTTGAGGCGGGTTGTGAAGGGTATATCTCAAAGCCTATTAATGTCCGCGAATTACCCGAACTGATAACGTCTTATCTGAGAGGCAAGAAGGAGAGCGTCCCAAGTGGAGAAGAAGGGTAAAATATTGATTGTAGATGACGCTGTGGACACGGTGGAACTTCTGAAAAAGAGGCTTCGCTTTGAAGGATATGACACAGCAGAGGCATACGATGGTGAAGAGGGCCTTAAACTGGTCGCTGAATACAATCCTGACTTAATTATCCTCGATGTCCTGATGCCAAAATTAGATGGCTATGAGGTGTGCCAGAGGCTTAAGTCAAATGAAAATACAAAATATATTCCCGTGCTTATGCTTACTGCAAAAAGCGGGGTAGAGGATAAGGTAAAAGGACTCGATATCGGGGCTGATCATTATTTAGCCAAGCCCTTCGACTATAAAGAGCTTTCTGCAAGGGTCAGGTCATTAGTTGCCACAAAGGCAGCAAGAGAGAAATTGGTGGAAGAAGAAAAGTCAGAAGCATTGAAACGGATGATGGAAGAGGTAGAACATGAGCTAAGAAATCCCCTCACATCTATAGGGGGTTTTGCACGCAGGGTTTACGATAGGCTCCCTCAAGATGACCATAACAAAAAGTACATGGAGATGATCATAAATGATGTAGCACGATTGGAAAATATGACAAAAGAACTTCTTGAACTAAAAACCACAGCGATATCTTATAGGGAGCTCACAAATATCAATGATGTAATTATGGAAGCCCTAAAGTCATTTGAACAGGACCTTGAAGATAGAGGCATAGAGGCAAAAACCGAGTTAGGGGATAATCTTCCCCTTATCTCTATAGATCAGGAACAGATGAAAATGGCCCTCGCCAATCTTATTAAAAATTCTATCGAGGCCATGCAAGACGAGCTCAAGATACTGAAGATTACCAGTCGTATTAGCGACGGGCGCATGGAGATACAAATCTCTGATACCGGAAAGGGTATCCCAAAGGATAAAATCAAAAACATCTTTGACCCATTTTTTACCTCAAAGACACGCGGTCCTGGGGTCGGCCTGACTTTAACACTAAAGATAATTCAGGAACATAGGGGAACTGTTTCTGTAGAGAGTGAACCCGGAAAGGGGACCATCTTTACGATAAGACTGCCCTTGAAAAGAGCCTGAGTTTATTGAAACAATGAATTCCATTAGCAACTGGTTCCGACGCCGCTTTTCCGATCCCCAAATCGTCATCTTAGCAGTTCTGCTCATCATCGGGTCTGTCGTCATTATTATGCTGGGCGCCATGCTTGCTCCGGTGCTCGCCAGTGTGGTGATTGCATACCTGCTCCAGGGACTCGTCAATGTCCTGGAGCGGCGCAGGGTGCCGCACTTAATGGCCGTGTTGATAGTCTTTCTGACCTTTATGATATTCTTGCTCTTCTTGGTGTTAGGGTTGCTCCCACTTTTGTGGCAGCAGGTGGACCAGTTATTTCAGCAATTGCCCTCCATGATTTCCTGGAGCCAGCGACAACTGTTGCGCCTCTCCGAACGGTATCCGGATTTTATTTCCGAACAGCAATTGATAGACCTTATCAGTGGGTTGCGCTCGGAACTCATGAGCCTGGGACAGCGAATATTGTCTCTTTCTGTAGCGTCTATTCGGGTTTTCATCTGGATCCTGGTTTACATCTTCCTCGTGCCACTTCTGGTTTTCTTTTTTTTAAAAGACAAGGACCGCTTGCTCCGGTGGGTCACGAGCTTTTTGCCGGAGGACCGAAGTCTGGCGACCGAGGTGTGGCACGAAGTCGACCAGCAGATCGGAAACTACGTGCGCGGCAAGGTCTGGGAAATCTTGATCGTATGGTCAGTCAGCTACGTGACCTTCACAGTTTTGGGCTTGCAATTTGCCATGCTGATAGGCTTGTTCGTGGGATTGTCGGTCCTTATACCTTACATCGGCGTGACTGTAATGACTTTGCCCGTGGCAGCGATGGCCTACTTCCAGTGGGGATGGAGCTCTGATTTTGCTTATGTGGTTGGCGCTTATGTTGTGATACAGATCCTGGACGGAAATGTGTTGGTTACGTTGCTCTTTTCCGAAGTCGTAAATCTTCACCCGGTTGCAATCGTTGTGGCCGTGCTGGTGTTCGGTGGCACGTTGGGTTTCTGGGGTGTATTCTTTGCCATTCCCCTGGCTACGCTTGTGCAGGCCATCATCAAAGCCTGGTTTGCGCGAATTCGCAGGCAGGAGGCCATTGAGACAGTGACACAAAACCCGCCAGATGGCTAAGTCGGTTAAATCTCAGCCTGGTTGTTGGAGGCCGTTGGGATTTGATACTTGTTCAGCTTGATTCTGAGTGTCTTGCGGTCAATACCGAGCAGCCGGGCAGCCTGGCTCTTGTTTCCCTCGGTGTATTCAAGCACCTTGATAATGTGCACACGTTCCATTTCGTCCAAACGATGGGGTTCCCTGGCGAGTGCATTCGATAGCATAGTATTGGAATAGACAAGATCCTCTGACGTAATCGTCTTGCTCCGTGCAAATACGACCAGGCGTTCTATCATGTTTTCCAGTTCCCGAACATTGCCTGGCCAGCTATATTCCATGAGGGCCTTCATCGCGTTTGGGGAGAGACCGTTGATTGTTTTTCCCTGTTTCCGGCGGGACACTTTCAAGAAATGATCGATCAGCAGTGAGATATCTTCCTTGCGGTCCTTGAGGGGTGGCAGATGGATGGAGACCACATTCAGCCGGAAGAACAAATCTTCGCGAAAGAGTCTCCTGGCAATGGCCTCTTGAAGGTTTCGGTTTGTTGCCGATATAAGTCGGACATCCACTTTTATGACCTTGTGATCTCCTACCTTTGAAATGCACTTGTCTTCCACTGCCTTAAGGAGCTTTGCCTGCACCTCTAAATTGATGTTGGATATCTCGTCAAAAAACAAGCTCCCACCATGGGCCATTTCAAACTTGCCGTATTGGGTGCTATCTGCCCCTGTAAAGGCCCCTTTGACATGACCGAAGAGCTCGCTCTCAAACAAGGTCCTGACCAGGGAACCGCAGTCAACTGATATAAAGGGATGTCCGCGGCGATGACTCATCTCGTGAATCCTTTGGGCCACAAGGCCTTTGCCTGTGCCACTTTTACCCTGTATCAGAACCGTGCTGTCGGTGGAGGCAACCATGGCGATCATCTCCTTGACCTTTTCCATGGCGATGCTCTGGCTGATAATTTCGGTATCCCGGGGTTCCTGCTTGAGACGTTGCCTTAAATGGAGGTTTTCGATGGTCAGTTGCCTGTTTTTCAGTACCCGGTTAACCAACTCAAGGAGTTCATCTGGCGTAAAGGGCTTGGCGATAAAGTCAAAGGCCCCGAGTTTAATGGCCTGGACAGCGGTTTCGATCGACCCGTACCCTGAAATCATGACGACAATGGCGTCAGGGTCCAGATCCTTGATCCTTGCCAGGACAAAAAGCCCGTCCTCGCCGGGCATCTTCAAATCGAGCAGGATAAGATCAAATGACCATTTTTCGAGCAAGGCAAGCCCCGCAGAACCACTTTTTGCCAGGCTCACGGTGTGACCATGTTTGGTGAGGGTCTGGTGGCATGCGTCCCGCATAAAAGCGTCATCGTCAACAACAAGGATGTTATAACTGACTTCCATAGTTGAAGTGCCTATAGTGAGCTATAGTGAGCTAAAGTGCCTAAAGTGAACTAAAGTGTCTAAAGTTGAAGATCCCGATTCCGCATTCCCCATTCGATTCATTCCGCAATCCGCATTCCCCATTCCGCATTCGATTCATTCCCTATTCCTCAATCAACAATCGTCAATCGTCAATCATCAATCTCTTCGTGGGCTACAGGCAAAAAAACAGTAAACGTCGAACCCTTTGTTTTTACACTCTCAGCCGTTATGGTTCCCCCATGCATCTCTACAATACCATGGCAGATGGAAAGGCCCAGACCTGTTCCCTTGCCTTTCTCTTTTGTCGTAAAAAAGGGGTCAAAAACCGTGTCCAGGTGATTATCATCAATCCCACAGCCCGTATCCGAACACTCGATCCGAATGCGCTTTGTGTCAGGGGCAAGCTCGGTGCGCAGCGTCAGGGTCCCGATCCCCTCCATCGATTGTGCTGCGTTGATAATGAGGTTGATACAGACTTGTTCCAGCAGGTTTTCATCTCCTGAAATCCTGGGAAGGGCAGGATCAAGGTAAGTCTCAATGGAAAGATTTCTTAAAAGAATATGATCCTCCAAAAATCCAATCACATTGCGCAGAATTCGGTTGATCTGAACCGGCCTTGTCTGAGGGATTTCCCGGTGTCCAAAATTGAGCAGAGCCTGGACAATTATTTTACACCGATGGGCCAACTTGTTGATCTTGAGGATATTTTCCCGGCGCGAATCATTTTCGGGCACCTCTTCCAGGAGTATATGGCTGTACATCAAGATCCCGCCAAGAGGCGTATTCAGTTCATGGGCGATCTCGCTGGCAAGCCTGCCAGTCGCCTTCAGACGTTCAACAGCGAGAAGTTTCTCATCCCTTTTGGATAGTTTCATCTTAACAACCAGTGCCTAAAGCCCGCCCTGGCGCTACGTGCTCACATCAGCCTGTTAAGCCCATAACACGCTACCTGCTCGGATCAGCCTATTCTCCCTATAAACCAGGTCTGGGCCAGGGTGAGCTAAACCCAGGTTGAGCGGTTCAACGTTCACGGTTCACCGTTCACCGTTGTCCGTAACGTTTTCATATACTTAGCCAATGAAGATTGAAAAGTGAAGATTGAAAAGTGAAGATTGAAAAACAATTGTCAATATTCAATCGTCAATATTCAATTGAAGATTGGCGTCCCTGTCCGTCGGTAAACGGAGAACGGAAAACGGTGAACGGTTACTATTTTCTCAAGACACGCCCGCAATTCTAACAAGCTGCCTCAAGGTCTTTACACCGTTTTTCATCAATATATTGATAAAACGTTGAAAAAGCAAGGCCGTGGACAGGGCGTCGCCAAGCGCGGTGTGACGATCCTGGGCAGTGATGCCAAAGTGTGCGGCTACGGCATCAAAGCGTGTATCGGAAGGAGTTTGAAGACCTGCAAATTCCGCCTGCTGCATCCGCCGAATCCAGGCGGCCGCCAACGCGGTATCAATAACACGGTTCTGGATAGGAAATCCGAAACAACCGTGCATGGCGCGGTTTAGAAACTGCATGTCGAACTTGGCGTGGTGGGCCACAAGCAGGGCGGTGTCAATATAGGGCAGGAATTTCAACAGAACGTCACAGATGTGGGGCCTGGCGGTTGCCAGGGTGGGCGTGATACCGTGGATGAAGATGGAAGAGCGCGGAATGGGACCCTCGGGATCGATCAATTCATAAAAGGCATTCCCTAAGTGGACCCTAACTCCGATCATCTTGACAGCCCCAAGGGAAAGCAAGCGGTCACCCGCCTTGAAATCGAGGCCTGTTGTTTCTGTGTCAAAAACCACAAAGACGGCCTGTGTAATCAATACTTCCGGGTCATACGCAGTCTTTACCTCGCATTGCTTGCTCAAAGCCTCCGGTATGTCGTGCCGGCCGGTATGTTTGGCATAGAGATCTTCTATCTTCTTTGTCTTAAAAAAACCGAACATGGATATAGTTTTTAAGATAAAGTTTTCGGGGTATGGCACCCTCTTGCCTTTGCGTTCTTTGTTGCGATTAATCACGGGCGTAAGGCGCAAGGCTCAAGGCACAAGGTCTTCTGCCTTAAGCCTTAAGCCTTGCGCCTGATAGCTTAATGTGCCATGTTTGATTTCGCATAGCCTGGTTTTCAACCCCCCAATATTTTTCTTATGGACTATATTTATAGACTTTCCGGGAACCGGACTTTCAATTCGCCCTGCAAGACTCGAATTACATGGAATGCCTCGATCAGGGTTTTTTTCTGCAGTTTGGACAGGGTCCTGGGGTCGATATAGTCAGAGGGTTCTATTTCCTTATCCTTCTGGGCCATGTGGTGGTTAATTCTGAGCAGGGTAAGGAAATTAAAGGCTTCTCTAATGTCCGCAGCCATCTCTTTTGAAAAAACCTGCCTGCGGGAAACAAGCTCTATCCTGTGCAACGTATTGGTCGCATTGATCTGTTCGCTTAAGCTCAGTATCCGCATGGCATCCACCACAGGAACGAGTCCACTCATCTTTAAATTGAGCTTATCCTTGTGGTCGCCCGCTTTTTCAACAACAAGCGCCCTGAAAAACCCAAGCGGCGGTCCATTATAAAGGGCATTGGTGGAAAGATGCCTTAAGAATCCACGATTCGTGGCTATTTCCTCATTCAAAAAGGCCCGCAGTCTCTGGGCGATAATGGCCGCTCCGGCAAGAGGACGGAAATCAAAGAATATGGAGCAATTTCTTAGATCTTCAGGAGAAGCCTTGGTGATCCATCGGGCAAAATAGCGCTTCCAGATCGTTTCGGGCTGGCACCATTGGGGGTTGCTTGCCATGATATTCCCTTTACACAAGGGAAAGCCGCAGCTTTCTAAGCCGGAAACAACCCTTTCGCCTAAGTGCAGGAAATAGTTATGGGTGGTCACATCTGAGAGAGGCTCTGGATCCGCATAGATGATTGCATTATCCTGATCTGTCCGCAAGGTCTGCTCTTTTCGGCCTTCACTCCCCAGGGCAAGCCAGCAGTAAGGAACAGGGGGAGGCCCCACGCCTTCTTCTTGAAGGGATTTTTCTGTTAAAGCGATGACCCTACGCGTCAGCCGGTCGTTGCATTCAGAGATAAAGGCAGTGACATCTTTCGCAGACACCCCTGCATTGAGGAGTCCCCTGACCACACGGTCCACGGCATCGATTACTCTTGCAAGTCCGGCCACACTTGTCTGCTTTTCTACCTCGTTGATTACCGCCAGGGGATTGGAGCCTTGCAGTACAATAAAGTCATGCTGGGAGATGACACCGTGTAGCAACTCTCCTTGAACTACGCACATGTGATGACAATTAAAGCGCGCCATCTTAAGAAGGGCACTGAAGCACGGTTCCCTGGGAGCAACAGAGACGACGGGTGCGCTCATGACGGTCCTGATTGGTTCAGATCCTGTCTTTCCTGCTGCAAGGATTCGATTGGTCATGTCGCTCTTGGTAACAATTCCGAGGGGGCGACTCCGGACGTCAGCTACAACTACAGCGCCAACCCCCTCGCGGGCCATCAATTTGGCCACAAGGGCGACTTCATGATAGGGGGAGCATGTCACCGATTTTCGCTTGACCAGATCACCGGCAGTGACATTAAACAGGTAGCCATCGGATCGGAAGACCACTGTGTCCGATGGTCCACGGGGTGCAAAAATACCCGTCTGGGCCTTTTTTAGCCGGTACGCAAGCTTGGATACCCGGATGGCAAAGTATTCGTGAAACCCCACATGGTTTTGCATCAACTTATTAAAGGTTTCCTTCGGGAGTAAATAGCATACCGTATCTTCGTGGGTCCGGACATCAAACGCAGGACCAGTTTCGTTGATAAGGGAAGCGCTTCCGAAAAACTCTCCCTCGGTTCTATATTCCAGGAGGATATCCACACCATCCTTGCGGACGGTCTTCTCCACTGCGCCGGTCTGGATGATATAGAGATAGTCACACGGAGAACCGCCCTGCTCAAGGATTAAGGTTCCTTTGGGGAAATAATCGATCAATATCTTTTGGGGAAGGCCGTTTAGGATATCCTGGGGGAGCTCGTTAAAAGGGACAATGCCACGAAAGAAGTCAATGATTTTGTTGTAAGGAATTTCAACCATAGTTTATTGCTTACTCTATCCAAAAGCCCCCGCACCCATCAGTACCAGCCAGAGGATGCTGAAGGCCACGACAATGATCAACCACATATCTTCCCGTTTCATATCCAAAACCTCCTTTGTGGCTTAGAAAACAGTATATTACATAGGTTGAACCGTGAACCTTGAACCGATCACTTTAGGTATTAGTCGTAACTTCCTCCACAACAATATTCTGCTCCTGTTCCGTTTGTTGAATTACCTGTTCAGTCACCGTGGACATCTCGGCCTTGAAGCAGAGGGCCCACATCATGATGATACCGAGGATCCACCAGGCGATCTGCCAGGACCAGAGAGGAGGAAAGCCGGCAAAGGAGAAAGCGGAATTGCCCAGAATACAGCAAGGACCAATGGCAAAGAGATACCAAATGGGTACCAGAACTTTCATCCTCTTACGCCAGGCCTTGCCGTTTTCGGAAGGAGCGTCAATATTGTCCAGCCATTCCCTGACTTCTTTCTGCCGGTCTATAGTCTCCTGCTTGTCCTTAATGCCTAACCCGCGCAGCAGATAGGCAAAAATCAGACCAACGCCTACCCCCCAGGCCGCACAGTGAATGGTCAGGGGATACTTGAATACTTTATAGGTCAAAAACACAGCGATCATGCCGCTTAGAATGCCGAGGACAGTACCGGCCGAGGGCCACTTTCTACCCCAGAGCACACCGATCTGGGGTATATACATAACAAAGCCGAAAGCCGTGGCCAGGCCTCCGAGCATGACTAAGGCAGCGGAGGAAGTCAGCCCAACAATCAGGGCCAGGGTGGTCATACAAGTCACAAAAAGCCGGTTGACCCAGATCTGTTCCGCGTGCCCGCCTTTTTTCTTCCTGATCTTCAACCACCAGACGTCCCGAACCAGGATAGACCCGGCTGTTCCGATATAGGGCGCAGCAGTAGAGTGCATGGCTGCGATAAGACCGATAAAGGTGATGCCAATAATAAATCCGGGCATAAGGTGGGTCATGAGCATGGGAACAACGTCCCCATCATTGGCCAGTTTAAAAAAGCCCTGATCAGACAAAACATGGGCGCCCAGGCCCTGGAAAGCGGTAAAGAAGAACAGGGCGAAACCGACGACAAAGGTGGACATAAAGACCTGCTGCCAGGCAAAAGGTCTCGGATTCTTGTTGGCAAAATTCCACATGGTAAAGGCCGGAGAGGACTGAATGCCCATCAGGGCGAACATGTAAGTCAAAATCATGATCCCGGTCCAGTGGGTCTCGCCCACAGTAAACTTGATCACTCCGGGCACTTCGAGGAGATTCTTATCCAGCTTAGCTATTTCATTAGCGAGGTTGTGCCAACCCCCGAAATGGGACAGAGTATAGGATCCGAGAAGGATAATAGACAGGACCAGGAGCACGAACTGGGCCACCCCGACCCAGGTGCTGGCCCTTAAACCGCCGGTTACTACGTAGAACCAGACCACCGCGGCCAGAAAAACAGCGCCCCAGGCCATGGGGAAGCCTGTTACCCAGTGAAACAGATATCCGGCAGCCATGAACTGGACTGCGGAGTAGAATGTTCCATACAAGACAGCGGTGAGCACTACCAGCCAGCGCACACCTTCGTTGTTGTAGTAATAGGCATACATGTCACCAGGGGTAATGAAACCGTAACGCTTGCCTAAGAACCAGTTTCTTTTGGCGAAAAAGGCCCCGGTAATGGGAATGGTTAAGACGTAAAATGAGGCAAAGGCATAAGCCAGACCCGACACCCAGATCAGACCCGGATGCCCCACAGTGGTCCAGCCGCTGAAGGAAGCCGCGGTAGCCGCCATAAGAAAGGCGATCATCGGGATGGACCGGCCGGCGATAGAATACCCGGAAGAGGTCTTTTCTGTAAAATATCCTCTAAGACCCCAATACATACAGTAGAGAATATAGAGAATCAAAAATATCCATGTCCAGGTCGTGGAAACTTCATGCATGTTGCTACTCCTCCTTCAACTTAAATATAAAGTGATCGGTTCAGGGTTCAGTTGAACCGCTCAACCTGGGTAATGGTTAATCCTCGAGGGTCGAGAGATCGCCCTCTTTTAATCCTAATTCTCGCGCCTTCAATACGCGCCGCATGATCTTGCCACTTCTTGTCTTGGGAAGTTTGTCCTGAAACGTGATCCCGCGGATGACGACAATCGGTCCCAGGACTTTTCGCACACGGTCCTTCAATTCGTTTACCAGGGTGTCCTCATCCTCTTCGACGCCTTCCTTTAAGATAACAAAGATCTTGGCCACCTCTCCTCGAATCTTGTCAGGCACACCAATGCACGCAGCCTCAGCAACATGTTTGTGACCCACCACGGCGCTTTCCACCTCGGCAGTGCCGACCCGGTGCCCTGCAATCTTGAGAACGTCATCAGAACGGCCCTGGAACCAGAGATAACCGTCCCTGTCTTTGGTGGCAATGTCGCCGGCTAAATACATCCCCGGGATTTTGGACCAATAGACCTCTTTGTATTTCTCGGGGTCCTTGTAAAGGGTGGTGAGCATAGCAGGCCAGGGCTCTTTAACGACCACATGCCCCCCCTTGCCGGGTTCCACGGGTTCACCATGGGCATCGACCACGTCCACATGAACACCGGGGAAGGACTTAAACGCCGAACCGGGCTTCAACACGTTACACGGTGTTGGCGTTACCATAAACATGCCCGTCTCCGTTTGCCACCAGGTATCCATGACCGGGCAGTTCTCATTGCCGATGTTTTCATAATACCAGACCCACACCTCAGGGTTGATCGGCTCGCCCACCGTGCCGAGGAGCCGCAACGTGGAAAGGTCGTGCTTTTTGGGATGCTGAGCCCCAAACCTCATGAGCATCCGGATGGTGGTTGGAGCGGTGTACAGGATATTGATCCCATACTTCTCGATGATCTGCCACATCCGATCCGGTCCGGGAAACAGCGGATGCCCCTCATACATAACCGTGGTGGTCCCTGCGATCAGGGGGCCATAAACAATGTAACTGTGCCCGGTTACCCATCCCGGATCGGCTGCGCACCAGAAGATATCCGTCTCTTTAATGTCAAATACCCATTTTAGTGTCCGATTGATTCCTACCATGTAACCGCCGTGGCAATGGACCACCCCCTTGGGCTTGCCCGTTGTTCCTGACGTGTAGAGGATATAAAGAGGATCATTGGCATCCATCTCCACGGTCTCAAATCTTGCTGGCTCCCCATCCATTAGATCATGGAACCAGAGGTAGCGGCCATCACTCATGTCGATGTCTACACCTGCGCGCTGAACTACCACGACTGTCTCCACAGTAGGGGAGGCCGTCATGGCCTCATCCACGACTTCTTTTAGCTTAATGACCTTGCCGTTCCTGTGAAACCCATCCACTGTCACCACAAGCTTTGCCTCAGCGTGGTTGATCCGCTCCCGAAGGGCCAGTGCGCTGAAGCCTGCATAGACCACGCTATGTACAGCGCCGATCTTGGCGCATCCGAGCATGACAACGGCGATCTCAGGGATGTTCGGAAGATATATCGCCACCCGGTCTCCTTTCTTGATATCAAGGGATCTGAGGACATTGGCGAACTTGTTTGCAGCCCGGTAGAGCTCGTAGTAGGTCATACGCTCACGCGCGCCGCTTTCGCTTTCATAGATGATGGCAACCTTGTTCTTGCGATGGGTCTTTACATGACGGTCAAGGGCATTGTGAGCAATGTTGGTCCTGCCGCCTGTAAACCATTTGAAGAACGGTGCGTCGGTGCGGTCAAGCACCGTGTGCCATTTCTTGAACCAGTCCAATTCACGGGCAGCTTCCTCCCAGAATGCCTCAAGATCGGATCGGCCACTTTTCATGGCGTCCTCATAATCATTAGGGTTCAGGTTGGCATCCACAACTAACTGAGGCAAGGGTCGAAATACTCTCCCCTCTTCCAATAAGGCTTCAGTGGTTTCCTCTTGTGATTCCACCTTTTCTTGCCTCGCTTCCCTGGCTAAATCTTCCATCAATTTTCCCTCCTTGTCTTAATTAGTGTCCGCTCAAAAATAGTCCTTGACACTTTTTTCATCCCGAATTTCGCAAGGGTATATGGCAAAGGTGCCCAGTCCTGTCATTGCGAGCGACAGCGAAGCAATCTCTGGCCCAGACCGGGGTTATCGGCTTAGCAGGTCAATTCAAGCACGTCGCGCCCCTGGCCCAGACCCTGGCCCAGACCGGGATTATCGGCTTAGCAGGTCAATTCAAGCACGTTGCGCCAGGGCGGGCCTGGTTGGGAAACGCGATAGCCTCTCACAACGGTGTCGCGCCCCTGGCCCAGACCTGGATTATTGGCTTGATAGCTCATAATAAGCCCAAGCACCAGGGCGGGCAGGGCGGGCTCTCGGTGAGGGGACTGCGGAGCCTGTTCCGAGCGTAGCGA
>JAGMBW010000110.1 GCA_023129535.1 Desulfobacterales bacterium | reverse complement strand
GCCTTCAGCTTAAATGGGAAAGGCCTGTAACACCCTGGAAATTCTTCCCATCGTGATTTTAAAGCGGAAAGATGAGCAGAAATATGGTGAATATCGCACCAAGCGGGGGATTCTGCCATGTTTCGATGCCATGGCAGAGGCCATGAAAACCAGTCGGCCATACCAAACGATCCTTGGTCCACCACTAGCCGATCCCGGTGTCGCCCATCCCAACATCGGGGAAGGTTAGCGGATATGGAGCTATTATGCCATTATCATGACTGCATGAAAATTCTGCGCAAAGAAAAGTGGTGGTTATCAGGGGGCTGTAAAGGCAGAATCCAAAGGCCGGTAAACCGGGACGGCCATGCATTCATGCGGTTCTTTTGACGTCGAGGAAGTATCGCAGGTATTAGGATAGGAGCCATCAGCGAGACTGGTATGCGTTCAAGTCTCTTAGGGGCATTGTCAGCGGGACCATCGAGCCTGCAACGGTATCTCGGCACAAACAGAAACGCATAAACGCATGCCCGTCCCCAAGAAGTTACGTCCCCAAGAAGCCCTTATTATAAAAATCATATTATTTTGAATAACTATAATGAGTGAAGTTAAGAAAAGAAAACTATTCGGTCACTTGCCACCCAAGTATAACTTTTCCCTCAATCCCTATCCTGATTTGCGATTTTCCAGATGTCCAGATTGCGAACGCAAAACCGGTCAACGCAAACTGCCCTTGCTAATCCACGTCGACCCCATGAGCCTGATCGCCCTCAACTACACCAACCGCTACTGTCACCGCTGTGACATGCTAATCGGTCATAAACATGAAATTGAACATCTGTTAACAGAACTGTTTTTTCAAATCAATTCCGAGGTTATTGGCAATTATTACCTCGTGTTTGGCACAATGGAGAAAAAAGCTTGGCGTGAGAATATCAAACAGCCAAAACCAGTGAAGGAAATGCGGCAGCATATTCACGATTTTAAAACCTATCAAGATATTCGCATGACAACTGAAACCTGCAAAACCAAAGGGAGATCCCTTTCCGCCAAAACTAAAGGGCGTATCCTTTCCGTACCCATCAGAGGATGAATCATGAAATTCCAGGACATTGAGAATGCATTCATGTTCGTCAGCATGGCACCACAATTCGAAAATAGCGCCATTCTCTCCAAAGTGACTGGCGAGATATACTACGTTTCAAGTATTGCTGACTCGGATGAGTTGCCAGACGATGTGGAGGATGCTGACAAATACACAGAAATCCCCCACAAAAACGATCTTGATCTTGGCAAAGCCCTGGTTCTCGAATTTGTCTCTGAGCACCTGCCTGAAGACTTTCAGGAAGTAACCAGGATATTCAACCGAAAAGGAGTATATGGCAGATTCAAGCAACATTAGGCTTACTATGGCCCGGCCATTAAAATGGGGCTTGGTATGACAACAATTGTTCCGATTGAACCGCAAAAGCGAGCGTATTCCCCGCAGGTTCTGCCTGACGGCAGTGCTTCGCGGGCTGCGGGGTTAGCGAGCAAATCTGAAAATGGCAAACTTCCTTATTGTGTTTGCCATACCTATACATGGGCGTTATAATGCTCGCAATAGCTATTTGGGCAACAGCCTGTTTATGACGCGAATTCTCCACATAGATATGGACGCCTTTTTTGCTTCCATTGAGCAAAAAAAACGTCCTGAATTGGCAGGAAAACCTTTGGTGATCGGAGGCAAGGGAGATCCCACAAAAAGAGGTGTGGTATCAACTGCCTCTTATGAGGCGAGGAAATTCGGAATACACTCTGCGATGTCGTTAAGGACCGCGTATAAGCTCTGCCCCGATGCTGTATTTCTACCCGTTGATTACGAAGATTATTTAACGGTATCAAAAAGGATTAAAAAAATCCTCAAGGAATTCACCCTGACAATTGAAGATGCAGGAATCGATGAGGCTTTCCTGGATATATCAGAAATCATGAACGCATCCGAGGAAATCGCCAACAAGATTAAAAAAAGAATCAAGGAAGAGACGAGGCTTACCTGCTCTATAGGAATCGCCCCAAACAAATTGGTCGCAAAGATTGCGTCTGACATGAACAAGCCAGATGGCCTCACAATAATTGCAGAAGAGGACATAGAACGTAGCATATGGCCATTGCCTGCAAGAAAACTCCGGGGTGTTGGGCCAAAAAATAGTGCATATCTCAAGGAGATGGGTATAAGAACTATAGGTGAACTTGCTTCGATCTCCCTTAATAGACTAATTGAAAGATTTGGCAAATCCTATGGGAGATATCTATATGACGCATCACGGGGAATAGATGAGAGTCCAATTATCACGCACTGGGAGCCAAAATCGTTGGGCAGGGAAATAACCTTTCAAAAGGATATCGATAACAGGCAGATTCTTGGAAAAATCCTTGCAGAGATTACAAGGCAGGTGGTTAAAAATATAACGCAAAGAGGTTATAAGGCCAGGACGGTTACAGTAAAGGTTAGGCTCAGCGATTTTGAAACACACACGAGGGCAAAATCCCTTTATGAGCACACAGATTCATTAGAGGAAATAAAAAGGGCCACCTTCGATTGCCTCAACAGGCTTGAGCTGAAAAAGAAGGTACGACTCATAGGGATAAGGGTCAGCAAATTAGAAAAATGAAAATACATCCTTTGAACATTATCGAACGTCCTGAATTCCACAATCGAATAGGTGTATTTAAAGACCGCGAGCGCGCTGGCGAGATCCTCGCCCAGATGATGTATGAGTATAAAGAGACTGCGGCGCTTGTCCTGGCCATTCCCGCAGGCGGCGTGCCGGTGGCCGTTCGGATTGCAAAGGAGCTATGTCTGCCTCTGGATGTAACCGTGGTCAGTAAGATCACTCTGCCATGGAATAGTGAAGTCGGCTATGGCGCAGTGGCCTTTGACGGGACGGTCCGTCTAAACGATAAGCTGGCAGCAGGACTGGGGTTGAGTGAACGAGAGGTAGAGAAGGGAATCGCCCGGACTATGGAGAAGGTACGCCGACGCAACAGATTGTTCAGGGACGATCGGGCATTTCCTGATCTTTCAGATAGGTCTTTGATCTTGGTGGACGACGGTTTAGCATCCGGCTTTACCATGCTTACGGCGATAGGAGCGCTCCGCAAGGCATCTTCCTCTCCGGTAGTGGTTGCTGTTCCCACAAGCCACAGCCAGACGGTAGAAAACATTGCTGCAGAGGCAGACCGCGTTTACTGCGCTAACATCCGCACCCCGTCTGGCTGGGACTTCGCCGTTGCTGACGCCTACCAATGCTGGTCAGATGTTACTGAACAGGAAGTCCTTGACCTGTTAAGGAATGAATTTAGTGTCATCCGTTGACAGTATGCAGACCTTGCGGAGCCAGAATCTCTATAGCTGATTATAGGGTGGACTCTATTGGGGAGGAATCTATGGACTACAAATGAAATTTATGAGGCTTATGAAGCGCCCCACCATGTCTTCGGAGCGGAACGACTGAAAGGGTAGCTATAAATAGGCATGCACTTCAAACCACCTAAAAGCGCTGAACGGCTTCGGGCCATTAGCTCCACCAAAGGGCTTACTGAAACCCTTCGCCTCGTCCTTGATCCGGGCAGCGATTTTGAGCCGATCCCTGCTCCGAAACCCGGCGATTGGCTGGCAGAACACCCTGAACCTGGCCAAACCTTTGATCATTTTGTAGGCTCGAATCCTAACAAGCTGGACATTGTGCGCAACAAGGTCTACTTGCAGCCCCTGGACGCATTCTCTGAAGCGCAAAGCCCTTCGGTCGAAACGCTGAGGACCTATGCAGCCGCTTTCTTCCTAATGGATGTAACGGCGCTTCCTCCCCTAACTATTGGCGAGGCTGAGTTCAGGACTCGGGTTAACCCTTTCACCCAGAATCGCCAAATTCTGACCACCGATATACTGCGCTTTCTTAAAACGACGCTTCCCAAAGACGCCTTCTGCCTCCTGGCCATCACCATGGAGGACCTTTATCCCCACCACTCCTGGAACTTCGTCTTTGGCCAGGCCTCTCTTTACGACCATGTTGGCGTCTTTAGCTTTGCCCGTTATGATCCGGCTTTTTATGGAGAGGCGCGCGGAAACGACTATCACCAGGTGCTGCTAAGGCGAAGCTGCAAGGTCCTCGCCCACGAGATAGCCCATATGTTCTCACTCCAGCACTGCATATTCTTCAAGTGCGGCATGAACGGGTCCAACCATCTTCGTGAGAGTGATTCCAGACCGCTTCACATTTGTCCGGTTTGCCTTCGAAAGCTGCAGTATTGTATTGGATTCGATGTCGTGATTCGATATGAAAAGCTTCATCACTTCTATCAAAAGGTGGACTTTGGCCATGAAGCTACGTGGGTGGCTAAGCGTCTCAAAAAGATTACGGGCAGCAAGTGATTAAGGGAAAGTTTGGGGACGCCCCTTAGTTTTACAGTGAACGCTGAACGATCACACCCTCAGCATGATCACTGCTCTGACTTGTGCAGCCCTGGGGGTCAGTCCGGTTCCTCCATAAGTGATTGTACCAATGTGTTGCGTATGTCTTGCAAGATTGGGTGAAATGTTGCATAGAGAAATTGAGAGTCGAAAGAAGGGGGCAACATCCATGAAAGATAAAAGAGGGTTTTATTACTATCCTTTTCCCCAAAACAAACGCGTCCACATGTATGTGCGTGAAGACGAAAACGGCATCTGGTTCAGACTCTGGAATGCCGACGATCCTGAGCTCTGGGAGGAACACGGCTGGGTGCTCTACGACGCGATCAAACAAGCGGCGGCTATGTACAAGGGCAAAGGCTTGGACCCAAACCAAGCTTACGACATCGAGCTGGCGAAGATGCTGCTTGAAGAATAATAGGTGAGAGTCGGCCCAAAATGTGCTAAAATATAAAATATTTAACATCTGTTTATTCGGGACAATATGGACGACCATGTGCCTGGCGGGGTTTACCTTTGCCAGGTAGATAAACAAATCTCCTGTGGGGCGTGCTGCGGTCTATACAATGTGGCCGATCCATCCCTTGACGCCCTGATGGAGATGCTGACATACCGCACCGACGCTTTCGCACGCATCCCGCGGGACATTGATCCCATTCTTGCCTTCAAAGAAGAGACCGAGGCAAGAGAATCACAGAAAAGACCTTTCCCGGAATTTCACCACTGTCCGTACATAGGCTTGGTAGGTAGAAAACGCCTACGGGTGGGTTGCCTGTTACATCCGTTGGCCGAAGGGAACAAAGGAATAGATCTCAGGGGGCTCAGCTTCTATGGGGGTATGGCATGCAGGGCCTATTTCTGCCCGTCTTACTACCATCTACCCCGTATTCTCAAAGAGATTGTGCGCAAGGTCGTAAGGGATTGGTACCTTTATGGGCTTGTAATCACAGAGTTGAAGATGTTGACTGTGTTTTTCGAGGAGGTCGAAAGGCGCCTCAATCAGCCGATAACAAAAGAAGACATCATCGAAAATGACAACTGCTTTGAGGCTGTCCGACAGTTCCTGGACCTGAAACTCCATTGGCCCTTCAGGGTCCGCACATCTATCGGATTGTGTAATTACTTCTTCAAGGATCAACTTTATCCCAAGCCGCCTGTGAATTATGAGGCGATTGGGGAGACCACATCTATGTATGACACGATTTTCCGAGAGCTCGTTTCATCCTTTGGTTCGGTCAATGAGTTACGCAAGGCAGAAGATCTGGTTGATGGCATAATTGAGAGGCTATCGTTCGGGATTTCTTTGAATTCCCGAATTGGGGTATGCACTTGACTCTTGGGGAACCTTGGGGAACCTTGGGGACGTCCGGGGGAACCTTGGGGACGTCCGTGAAATATTGACATTAATATACTTTTGCAAGCACACTAAATTCTGTGGCAAAACAAAGATATTGAAGCTTCTGTATTTTTTAGATTTTTGCCATTTCAAGGAGACAGGTAAAGCAGTAACGGGCCTTGAATACTTTGCATGGGAAAAAGGGCCCGTTTCAACATCTCTATTTGAAGAACTTGATAATATGAAGCCTGATTTAAAAAATGCTATTAGCGTTATCAAAATAGGAGACTTTCAACAAATAACTCCCAAAAGAAAATTTAGTGACGAATGGTTTACAAAGAGAGAAAAAGGGCTTTTGGAGAATCTGTCCTTTATTTTCAGAGATGCCAAAGCTGAGGATATGGTTGAAGTTACTCATCTACAAAACAAACCGTGGCATAAAACTTTGAAGGAAAAAGGGCTATTTGAAAAGATAGATTATATGCTTTCGATCGATAACATGAAAAATAGCTTGTGTTATGATGAAGCCCAGAAGCGGATGGAAGAAATCTCAGAAATGCATGAGATATTCGGGATAATTTAGGTGGCGGTACGAGGGGATATTTATCTTCACAAACGATTTGAGTTTCATAATGGGACTGTAGGAAAAAATTCGCTATTCTTTTAAACACTCCTGGACTTAATGAACCTTATCTTTTTGTAAAAACCACTTCCCAAGAAAAAGACAAATCCTCAAAACAGGGCTGCATAAAGAAACGGCAGCTTTTTTTTATCGCTGCCAAAACGACTTTTTTTGAAAAAGACACGTGGGCTCAAGTTTACGAATTATATGAAATGTTACCCGAGAATGTTGACAAGAATACTGACGTTAAACGTGTTGGAAGCCTCAGTGTCACATTAATCGAGGACATTGTTAATTGTTTGTTGCTGTTGAGAGAAGATGACATAATCCCTTATCAACAGAAGCTACTAAAACCCGCACTCCAAGAATCTTTAGAAAAGCTTCAAGAAAAATTTAGGAAAAGACACCTTAAAGGTTGCTCGAAAACTTAGTTAATCGGTCTCTGGGCCTTATAGAATAAGGGTTTTATGGCATCATGCAGCCTCAAGAACCCTTTGTAGTTCATTTTTGTAGCGCTGCCCCCCGCTAATTTGTGTTAGCAACTGGATCACACGAGCCTTCTCTTTGCTTTCAATTATCTCTTTTATTTTGCGCTGCTTGTCTGCCAGCGAAGTGGTATGTTCTGGCAGCCCAGGAGGATGAGAGTGCAATAAAATGTAGGCGCAGTACACCCAGTGCACATAAGACATAACCGATTTGAAGGTTGTTGTGGCAACATCTTCAAAACCGACAAACATTTTCACCTCCTTGTGAAAGATCTCAATTTTCCAACGAAGTCGGTACCCGATGACGATTTGCCGTGGTTTAACCTTCAAATCATTGCAGGCCAAGTACTTTCTGCGGCCATTCCGCCGCAACATAACAAAGCAAAGGCAGACCTTTTTGAGACGACTTTTTACAGCTATACGTCGTGACAACCAATTTTCAAATGCAGGAAAGTTCATAACCGCCTCCGTCTTTGTATCGGTAGTCCGCCGTTGGGGGACACGGAGGCGATTTTCAATTACTATGAATGCGCGCTCTTGTCTACAAAAATCGTAACATATGCTATTTGTACATCTTTTTTGGTCTTGGCTTAAGATCTACTTTGTGCTATACACTGCTCAGACCTCCCTGTGGTCCAAAAACGTTGTTGGCAATTATTAGTCAACGATGCGAGGCCTCTGCGTGGATACGCAGCAGGGAGGTCGCCTCTCTTAATCTTCAGTATTTTCGGGCTATTGATGGCTTTGTCAGCCCCTAATTCTTATTTGCAAGGCATTTCAGAGCCTTCCTATACATTTCGAGCAACATTTAAGCAATAAGGTACCTGAATATTTTCAGAACAAAAACCTGCGCTTGATCCTTTTTGGTGGAAAGGGCGGGGTGGGCAAGACTACCATGGCTGCTGCATTTTGGCTCCTTGGCGGTTGCAGTGGCTAAAATCGTTATTGAAAAGGAGACGGGTCTGGATTTCGAGGAACTGCGGGGTAGCGTTGAGGGCATGCTCTCGGAAATCGAGACCAGGTGGTTTAGCGGTCAGGAGATTTCCCAAGCAAGAAAACATTATGATACTTTTACGGCAGGAAACGAATTAATGAATAAAGAAGAAAGACCTATTGCCGTGGACATATTTAAGACAGAGAAGAAAATGCGTGTGGTTGCTGAGTTACCCGGCCTTAATGAAAAAGATATAAGGCTTGATCTAAACGAAGACACTTTGACCATATCTGCAAGTCGGGGAAAGCGAAGCTATTACAAAAACGTTAGATTGCCTCGCGTTTGTAGGAATATAATCGGAAAAATGTATAACACCGGAATTTTGGAGGTTACGTTAAATTAGATCAACTACGACTCCTAACATTTTGAGCATTTGAACCGCAAAAGCGAGCGCATTCCCCGCCGGTTCTGCCTGACGGCAGTGCTTCGCGGGCTGCGGGGAGCTTCAATGTGTTAAGGAATTGGTTTCATTGAAGTATAGAGTATATTCCATAGCCTCCGTTCCTCTATCGCTGGTCTTTGAACAACAATCCACCGCCTCTCGTTTCCGTATTGCCTTGAAATTTCACTAAAAAAGATCTCCTTTATCAAGCCTGCGCACATTTTTGCAGTGGGTACAAATTTTGCTTTGTATAAATTTGATGAACCCGTAAAAAGTCTCAACCACTTGTCATTTCGAGCGAAGCGCGAAATTTTTCCCATGTAACATGCTGATAGGATAAGATTTCTCCCTGCGGTCGAAATGACAGATTTTCGGAGATCCGCCCTCTTAGAATAATCTGCGCAAACAGATAAGACTCCGAAAAGGGGATGAACTGAAAGGCCCGGCGGATTCTGTTGAAAAGACCAGTGGCCTTTGGTATAAGATCCCCATGAAACCTCGTGCGTCATACCTGCTTTTTGTCTTGATCGTCTTGGGCCTGGCCGTGGCGAGCCATGCTTATGTCCTGCCGGCCAAACAGATCCTGAGCTTTATGATCGAACAGTTTGGTTCCGCTCGAACCTTCGTAGTATTGCAAAAAACAATCATTTATGATCCTGCCCTCGAAGGGGGAATGCGAGAACTGGATGAAACCCTCTACTACCGCTACCCGGATCGGTTCAGGTGTGAAGTGGCCATACCAGGTGGCAAGCAGGTCCGTGTGGTTGGCCCTGATGGTGCCATCTTTGTCACGCATGGCAAGATCATTGCCGAAAGAGAAGACTCCTTTGACCACTTCAAGGATGTTTTGTTGTATCGAGGGACAGAGCTTTTGATCGAGCGACTTTCCCAAGTGGATGTCAATCTTGATGTGGTAAGCCTTGGAAGGTACAAGGACAGGATCGCCTATGTGATCGGGGCCAAATACCCTGATGAATCCGTGCCTCAAATCTGGATTGAAAAGGACACCTTCAGGCCCATCAGATACGTTCTGAAAGGTAGCGCTGCTAATGGTGCGGCTTTGGAAGAAATCGAGTATACTGACTACATGGTCCTGGATAAAGATCGGTCGTACCCGGCACGTATCCTGTTTTTTCAGAATAGCCGGCTCGCTAAAATCTATGTGTTAAAGACTTATAGGCTCAATGCGGAGTTGCCCGACCAGTTATTCGACATTGCTTATCTAAAAACGGTTTACCAGCCAATTGTCTCCAGTCAATCACCGCCTTCGTCCAAGTCCGAAATAGATGAGGTTAAGAAGACCATCAGGGATTTCACAAGGACCTTTGAATAATGGAAAAGATAGTGATTGAAGGGGGCTACTGCTTAGAGGGCACGGTAGCCGTCAGCGGGGCGAAGAATGCGGCCCTTCCCATATTGGTCTCTTCCCTCCTTACTGAGGGCTGGAATACCTTTGATAATGTTCCAGATCTTAAAGACATTACAACGATCAAGAGTCTACTTATTGAGCTTGGCGCCAGAGTAGAAACCAGTGGAAATGTGGTAAAGGTGGATGCCAGCGGCCTGAATAGGTACGAGGCTCCCTATGACCTGGTTCGAACCATGCGTGCCTCGGTCCTGGTCCTGGGGCCGTTGCTGGCTCGCCTTGGACGTGCTCGGGTTTCTCTGCCCGGAGGGTGCGCCATCGGCGCCCGCCCCATCAACCTCCACCTTAAAGGCTTTGAACAGCTTGGGGCATTGATCTCCCTGGAGCACGGCTATATCGAGGCGCAGGCCCGCTCCCTGAAGGGTACTGAGATCTATTTTGACGTTGTCACCGTAACCGGTACGGAAAACCTTATGATGGCCGCTGTGCTGGCCGAAGGACCCACCACCTTGAGGAATGCGGCTCGTGAGCCCGAGGTCGTGGCCCTGGCAGAGGCCTTGAATCGAATGGGCGCCCAGATCACCGGTGCTGGCACACCGGTCATTACCATAACAGGGGTTGAGGCCCTGAAGCCGACTTCGTTTACGATCATACCCGACCGGATAGAGACCGGCACTTTCATGGTTGCCGCAGGGGTGACCTGTGGCAATATTAAAATTGTGGGCTGTGAACCCAGCCACCTTCGGGCGATTATCCACAAATTTCAGCAGGCAGGCGTGACAGTTCAACAGGAAGCAGATGGTCTTCGCATTTTGGGCACGGAAAAGATTTGTAGCGTGGATGTTAAGACCCTTCCCTATCCCGGGTTTCCCACTGACATGCAGGGCCAGTTCATGGTACTTATGTGTCTGGCCAACGGATTGAGTGTGATCTCTGAGACTATCTTTGAAAATCGGTTCATTCATGTAAGTGAGCTTCAGCGTATGGGCGCAGACATTACGGTAAGCGGCACCACCGCTGTGGTCAGGGGGGGCAGAGGGTTGACCGGAGCGCCTGTCATGGCCACTGACCTGAGGGCAAGCGCATCGCTTATTTTAGCAGGCCTCGCTGCGCGCGGGACCACCGAGATTTCCCGGGTTTATCACATAGACCGGGGATATGAGTGCATTGAGAAGAAGCTGGCTCAACTGGGCGGGCACTTGTGGCGTACTTGAAAGTGAAGGTTTATGCCAGGCCCCTGATTCCCCTACTGCTGGCCCTGATGACCGGAATTGTCGCCGACCTCTGGCTGCCCGACCTTTCCGGCATTTTTCTTGCCTCTGCCACTGTCTTCCTATTCTGTCTTCTTTTTGTCTCGAAAAAGCAAAAGAGCCGCCTGCTTCCCCTCTTCCTTTTCTTTAGCCTTGGCTACCTAAGCCTGCAAAGCTGGACCTCACCCCGGCTCCCGGCAAACCACGTATCCCGTTTTGCTGATGACAGACCCTGGCACATTATTGGCACATTGGATAGGGATCCAGAACGATTCCCCGACCGAACGCGCTTCGTACTGAAAGCGGAATCCCTGACAAGGAAAGACGTTTCTTACAAGGCAAGCGGCGCCGTACGAGTGACAGTCCGGGGGCGTGTAGACGATCTGCGGTCAGGCGACCGGGTGGCGTGTTTTGCAAGGCTTAAAGGGATTCGCAACTTCAACAACCCGGGTGGTTTTGACTACCGTCGGTATCTGGCCTTTCGAGGAATATGTACCTCTGCATCTGTTTCCAGGGAAAGCTTCGTCATTAGACTGCACCCTGTAAAGACCTGCTCGCTGGGCCATGTCATAGACCACTCAAGACAGGCCGTATCCAGCCTGATTGACAAGGCCACCTCGAATGCGGAATGCGGAGTGCGGAGTGCGGAATGCGGAATGGAGGCCAGGGGGTCAAGGAGCTCAACGGGCAAACGGGCAAACGGGCCAACGGAGTGCGGAGTGCGGAGTCCAGAATGCGGAATGGAGGCCAAGGGGTCAAGGAGCTTAACGGGCAAACGGGCCAACGGGCCAACGGCCCAACGGGATGTAAACGGAATCATGAAGGCACTCCTTATCGGGGATCGAAGCAGCGTTACCCCCGAGATTAGAGATGTCTTCAACCGGATTGGAATCGCCCACCTCCTGGCCATCTCGGGGCTCCACATCGGTATAGTGGCAACCCTTGCCTTTTTGGCCTTTCGATTTATCCTTGCACGATCCCAAAGGGTTCTCCTGGTTGCGTGGCCCACAAAAGGTGCTGCCCTGCTGAGTCTGTTTCCAGTCCTCTTTTACGGCTTTTTGGCCGGCATGTCCCCTTCCACACAGCGAGCTGTCATCATGGTTACAGTCTTCTTGATGGCCTTGCTATTTGACAAAGAACGAGACACCATCAATACCTTAGCTCTGGCAGCCCTTGTGATCCTGATCATAAGCCCCACGGCTCTGTTTGAAATCTCTTTTCAACTCTCATTTACCGCCGTATTTGCCATCCTCTATATGCTAAAGCACCTTCCCTTTGTTATTGAACTGAGGGGCGGCCCGCCCGCACTTTACAAGAGGCTGGCCCTTTTTTTGTTTGTTTCCGCGGCTGCGATCCTGGGTACCCTTCCCATAACGCTTTATTATTTCAATCAGACATCACTCATTGGGGTTCTGACCAATTGCATCATGGTGCCTTTGATTGGATTTCTGGTAGTGCCAGCGGGGCTGTTGGCTGTCTTGTTCTTGCCTGTTGCCACGACTATGGCTCTGTGGATCATGAAAGGGGCGATAGTAATCCTTGAAGGAGGCATGGGCCTGGCAATCTTCTTTTCAAAGTGGCCGTTTGCTGCCGTCAAGACCGTAACCCCCACCTTAATCGAGATTGGACTTTACTATGCACTGGCATGGGTTCTCTTTAACTTCAGGCAAACCCGCCGGGCAAGGCCCCTGCTGATTGGGCTTGCACTCGTTGTTTTGGCAGATGTGGGCTACTGGGTGAATGAGCGGTATGGCCGTCGTGAATTGAGGATGACGGTGATTGATGTGGGGCAGGGGAGTTCTGCCCTGATGGAACTTCCAGGAGGTCCCTGTATACTGGCAGATGGTGGTGGATTTTACGACAACCGTTTTGATATAGGGGCCTGGGTGGTGGGACCGTTGTTGTGGAAGAGAAAGATTGCCACCGTGGAAATCCTTATCCTTTCTCATCCGCAGACGGACCATTTGAATGGGCTGTTGTTTATTGCCCGGCACTTCAATGTCCGGGAGGTATGGATGAACCAGGAGCCAGCTGATACCAGGCCATACCGGGAGTTTCTGAAGATCCTCTCAGAAAGGGATGTTCGTGTGGTTGGACTAAAAGACCTTGTAAGACCGCGAATGATCAACGGGGTTCGATTTCAGGTACTATACCCTCCCGTGGATTTCTTGGAGCGGAAAGCCGAGAACATCTGGCGCACCCCCAATAATAATTCCCTTGTCTTGAAGGTTTCCTTTCAAGACGTATCGTTTCTCGTGCCTGGAGACATTGAGGCCGAGGCGGAAAAGGAACTCATATCGCTGGCCCGCACTACTCTTAAGAGCAACGTGCTTCTGGTTCCTCACCACGGAAGCGGGGGCTCAAGCACGCCTGAGTTTCTAAAATGCGTCGATCCTGACATTGGTGTTATATCAACAGGATGGAAGAACAGGTTCGGATTTCCCCGTCAGAAGACTCTCAAGCGCTACCAGGCTCAGGGATGTCGGATATTTCGTACTGATCGTCAGGGTGCGATTACCATAACCACAGACGGCAAGTACCTGACCGTGAGGCCCTTCGTTTTGTGACTTGAAGAGGCCATTCAGGACCTTTTTATCACTTTTCCCTCAGTATCTCTGTGATTCCTGAGGTTAAGGCTGTTACTTACCAAATGGAAAGCGGTATCATTAGGGTATGGACGTTCATTTTGAAGAGAGATAAAAAGATCCGAAAATCTATATATATGAAGGAATTGAATTTGATGGATGAGTATCCAATTGGCAGCGTAACCAGGCGAGAGGCTAACTTAATGATTAGATCGGCAAAGACTCTCTTGGGGGCGTTATGAAGCAGCTCGCAGAAAAACTTGTTTCTCTAGAGCATGAGGTCTCTTCAGAGAAAGGTGATTTTGCACTCTTTGCACTTTTCCTCAGGGAAGATGCTCAGGATAGATGGGATTTAGTCGCATCCGCCTCTTGGATCGAGGTTAACAAAGAGAAGGCCTTAGATTATTTGGCAAAACGACTTCAGTCGCATCTTCAACCTCAAGAATTGCTCAACATTTCCAGGATCGTTTTCGTGGACGAAGACAACCCGGCCTTGCAGGCTATCCGCAGAGCTATGAGGGTCGAAGGCGGTATTACCGAGGTCAAAGACAGCAATTTCTTCGGATTGCAGATCAAACATGCATATATTATCACTTCAAAGAAACAAAACGTAATGGCTGCCGCGGCTATCTAACCCCCACTCCCTCACGGTTCGCCCTTCTAACTAGTGCCTGAACGAAAACCCCTTAACGTTCTCCAAAACTGTCATTTCGAGCGTAGCGAGAAATCTATTATCAATGAACATACAGGGACTTAAAGATTTCTCCCTTCGGTCGAAATGACAAATAACAGGGTTTCCATTCAGGCACTAACTACTTTCAGATAACGATTCGTAAGTTCTCAATAAATCGGGGTATCAATCACTGGATTCCCGCTTTCGCAGGAATGAGAGCGTGCTATAAGTCTGAGTCATTCCTGCCCCTGCTTCCGCACGGGTAAACTTGTCCCCGCGAAAGCGGGGGCAGGAATCCATCGCGCAGCGCAGGCGCTTGCGCCGCGTGAGGTCTAAGGAAGATTGGAAGAAGATTGGGGACGTTCTCAACAGAAGATATAAGGAAGATATAAGGGACGTTCTCAACATTTAAAGTTATCAGTCATCAGTAACATAAAGCAAGGCCCCCTAATAGCAACCTAAAGTTTAAATGTTGAGAACGTCCCCAATAGCCTCCCCCAATAGCCTCAATAGCCTACGTTCCCTCTTCTCCTTGAGTTGCACTTTTGCACTTGACAGATGTTAATAGATACTCTAAGATATCGTTATCCAATTGGGGGGCATAGGCCAATGGGTCGAGGGAAACCTTTTCAATGCGAGATTACGGTCTCGACAGGCGTAGAAGAAAAGCTTTTCAAGAAACACAATATTGAAGTTTGGGAAATTGAAGAGGTCATCTATGATGATTCTTACGCCTTTTCCATTACTTACCGGGATTGTTATTTTATTTATGGACGTGCTTTTTCAGGCAGATACCTTCTGGCACTGGTTAGAATCTTGTCTTCGGAAGAGGTTTCTAAACTTGGCATTAGACCAGGAACGAATGTCCTTAAAATAATTACGGCAAGGGACATGAATACAAGGCAAAGAAAAACGTATGATAAAAAAAGAGGAGTTAAAGGATGAAACGTTCCAAGAAGGTGTCAGATATTCCGCCTATGAATGATGAAGAACTGGAAAAGTTTTGGGACAAGAATGAGCCGGAAGACTTTGAAGCATGGCAAGAAGGAGCCCTCAAATTCACGCGTCCACCCAAAAAGTTGATCCAATTGCGACTTGATCCCATCGACATTAGAATGATTGACAGAGAATCCAAGCGTTCAGGCATCGACAGAGCTCAACTGGTTCGCTCATGGGTAAAAGAAAAGATAAGGCATATAGAAGAACAAGAAGGGCTGTAGCAATCCTTGAGTGTGGGAATGGGGACGCTGGCAAAAAAGAAAAAAGGTTATTCGATTAACTTTGGCCTATAACTTTAACCCATTCTCACGGACAATGACTTCTCCCATTTCGACCGAGAACATTACACCAGGGGCTCATTCATGAATATCTTTCGACGCTCAATCCCACGGATCATGATATTATGCAGGACACCGCGTGCCTGCCCGGCACCTGCCCGCCATTGCCAGAAATGCTAGCATTTGACCTGCCCGCTATACCTG
>JAGMBW010000011.1 GCA_023129535.1 Desulfobacterales bacterium | reverse complement strand
CGAAGCAATCTCCTGAAAATAAAGGGATTGCTTCGTCGTTCGTTCCTCGCTCCTCGCAATGACGGCTCGAAATTAGGGGTTTTCGTTCAGGCACTATTTAGGTGGCATACCGGATATGAATTGAGATCATCATCATAATATGAAGCTAATGGGGAGCATGGGCAAAGAGATAGTTGAGGCAACGGGAGGTAACAAAGATGTTTCTGGCCTAACCTTCTATAGATTTATCATTGATAGCCTCCCGGTTGCTGTTGTTGCGGTCAGCTCTGATTTGAAGATCACTGGCTTTAATCCCTGGGCCGAGGGAGTGACCGGCTATTCGGCAAAGGAGGCAATGGGACGCTATTGTAGCGAAATCCTTCAATGCGAAAAGTGCAAGATGAATTGCCCCATGAGAACGGTTCTTAATCGACAAAAGCCTATTGTGCGAGCCGAAACCACGATCAGAAACAAGTATGGCGAGACAATGCCAGTCAGGATGAATACCGCGGGATTGTTTGATAATGATGGCAAACTGATTGGCGGGTTGACAGCCTTTCAGGATATTTCCTATTTAAAGGCCCTTGAACGTGAAAAGGCAAATATTATCTCCATGATCGCCCACGATATGAAGTCATCTCTGGTTATAATAGGGGGATTCGTACTTCGCCTCTTGAATAAAGGCGCCGACTTTGCAGAAGAGAAGCAACAAAAATATCTTAAGATCATCAAAAAAGAAGGAAACAAACTGGAGTCTTTAGTCAATGATTTTCTTGAGTTTTCTCGTTTACAGACTGGGAAATTGAAACTAAACTTTAGCGCTACATCTCTTGACGAGATATTGTTGGAGCTTTTTGAGGCCTATCAAGCCAGCTCTTTACAACATGGACTTAGACTGGAACTCAAAAATGAAGTCGCTTTGCCGATTATCGATGCAGATGCTGACCGTCTGCGCAGAGTTTTCACCAATCTCCTGGACAATGCCCTCAAGTTCTCAAAACAAAAAGGCGCTATTACAATCACGACTCAAGAGACTGATCAGGATATCATTGTTAGGGTAATAGACGAGGGAGTTGGCATAGATCCCAGGGACATTCCGTATATTTTCGATTCATTTCACAGGGGTCAGGACAAAGGTAAAAGAGAAGGCTATGGTCTAGGACTGGCCGTGGTAAAGACCATAGTCGAGGGCCATGGAGGGAGGATTCTTGTGGAGAGTGAATTGGACAAGGGATCAGTTTTTTCCGTCGTTTTACCCAAGGACAGAAAAAAGGATAGTATTCAGTATCTCCCAAATACTTCTGAGTAAGTTCCGACAAGAAATATACTTTCATTTGGGCCAAAAACATTATCTATAGAATGTATAGGAGGTTTTCACATGGCCAGGACTCTCCATATTAGTAAGAAAAAGAAAGACGACCGCTCTTTATCTGAACGGGAGGCGGACATGGCCGCACAGGATCAGATCATCAAAGACTCCTTGTCCTTAATCAAACACAAATTCCTTGTCATGAGCGGCAAAGGGGGTGTTGGCAAGACAAGCGTTGCCGCTAATTTGGCAATGGCCCTTTCAAGGAAGGGGGCCAGAGTCGGCCTTATGGATGTAGATCTCCATGGCCCCGACATTCCCAGAATACTGGGGCTCAAGGGGGTTCTTGAGGCGAGTGTTGATGGGCAGATAAGCCCCAAGCCTTATTCAGAGAACCTGGAAATGGTCTCCGTTGGATCAATGGCCGGAGATCCGGATAAGGCCGTGATCTGGCGGGGGCCTCTGAAGCTGCAAGTCATCCGGCAGTTTATCTCCGGCGTACAGTGGGGAAAGTTGGATTATCTCATCATTGATTCGCCGCCCGGAACGGGAGATGAGCCGCTCACCGTCGCTCAAACCATTCCAGATGCCAGGGCGATCATCGTGACCATGCCCCAGGAGATCTCTTTGGATGACGTCAGGAAATCGATCAATTTTTGCATAACCGTTAAGATGCAGGTCTTTGGATTGATAGAAAATATGAGCGGTTTTGTGTGCCCGCACTGCGGGAAGCCTATAGATTTGTTCGGTAGCGGAGGCGGTTCCAGGACTGCCACGGCCATGAATATTCCTTTCTTGGGTCGTATTCCCCTGGACGCCAAAATGGTGAAGTGTGCTGACGCAGGGGAATCGTACATGGAAAAATATCCGGATTCAGAAGTGACGAAAGCTTATAACCGGATTGTCGCAAAAATTATGGAGGGAGGATAAGAGGACCACATGAAAGAGGCAATGTTCTACACACGCCTTCCAAAAGGCGAGGTTCGCTGTAATCTTTGCAACCAGCGGTGCAAGATCAAGGAAGGGGAAAGGGGTATTTGCGGTGTGAGGGAAAACCGGGACGGAAAGCTTTACAGTCTCGTATATGGCAAGATCGTTGCCGAGCATATTGATCCAGTAGAGAAAAAGCCTTTGTTCAACTTCCTGCCCGGTTCAAGGGCTTTTTCCATTGCGACAGTGGGTTGCAATTTTCGATGTAAGCACTGTCAGAACTTTGATATCTCTCAATATCCCCATGAGCACAGAGGGGAGATCATTGGCCAGGACCGTACACCCGAACAGATTGTCGCAGCCGCAAAAGGTGCTGGCTGCGAAACGATCGCTTACACATACACCGAACCAACTATTTTTTATGAATTTGCTTACGATACTGCTATCCTGGCTCAAAAGGAAGGAATAAAAAACGTATTCGTAAGTAATGGATATATGAGCGCCGAGGCTGCACGCCAGCTTGCGCCATATTTAGATGCCATTAACATCGACGTAAAGGCATTTACAGACAACTCCTACAAGGATGTCTGCGGAGCGCGTCTCAAGCCGGTGTTAAGAACCACCCAGCTAATGAAAGAACTCGGTGTGTGGGTAGAAGTAACAACACTCATTATTCCTGGCTTAAATGATGGAGATGAAGAACTGCGTGACATAGCTCGTTTCGTGAAAAGCGTTGGACCTGAAGTGCCGTGGCACGTCAGCCAGTTTTATCCGACATATAAGTTACTCGACCGACCGCGCACCCCGGTGGCCACACTGCGCCGAGCTCGTGAAATCGGCATCAAAGAGGGCTTGCACTACGTATACGAAGGCAACGTGCCTGGTGAAGGGGGTGAAAATACGTATTGCTACGCCTGTGGGGCCATTCTCATCGAGCGCTATGGCTTAGCACTGATACGAAATCGCTTGCAAGATGGAAAGTGCCCTCAGTGCGGGACCAAAATTGATGGGGTGGGCATGTGAGTGTCGAGGTGAAGTGGAGATAATGAAATGGAAGTCCTGGATATCTTCAAAGATGCTCTGATGATCACCGTCTTTGTCTTCGTGATGATGCTTCTGGTCGATTTTATTGACACGGCGAGCAAAAGGCGGATGACAGAGATCATGCAAGGAGGTTTGTGGCGGCAGTATACTCTGGCCTCTTTTCTCGGTTCCACCCCGGGTTGTCTGGGTGCTTTCATGAACGTAAGCCTCTATGTCCACGGCATAATCAGTTTCGGTGCGATAGTGGGTGGAATGATAGCCACTTCCGGGGATGAAGCATTTGTTATGCTAACGCAGTTTCCGGGTACTGCTTTGGTCCTTTTCGGATTACTGTTCTTCTTAGGGATCTTTTTTGCCTGGGTAAGCGACAGAGTCATCCCGATTCTCGGGATTGTGCCATGTGAATCTTGCCTTGAGCACCAGTGTGAAGTGTGCGTTCCTGGAGAGGAAGATACGGTTAAGGGTAGTGCCATTTTTAAGCCTGCAAATGTCATTCAAAATGTTCGGTCGCTTTCGTTTACCCGTTTTCTCCTTATTGCCTTGATATGCTCTTTTCTCGTGTTGGTTTCGGTGGGAACTCTTGGCCCAATCCATTGGAACTGGAAACGCATTACGTTTATAGGCCTTTCAGTGTGCTCCTTATATATTGTGGCTGTTTCCTCTGAACATTATCTGCACGTCCACATCTGGGATCACATCATCAAAAGGCACCTCTTTCGTGTTTTCTTGTGGACCTTTGGTGCCCTGTTTTTTGTACATTGGGGTTTGGCCTTCTGGAACCTGGATGCCTTTATCCGGGAGCACATGATGTGGGTCCTCTTGATCGGAGCCTTGATTGGAATGGTTCCTGAGTCAGGGCCGCATCTGATATTCGTGATGATGTATGCGCAAGGGCTGCTCCCCTTTTCCGTGCTTTTCACCACGTCATTCGTCCAGGACGGCCACGGCATGCTACCACTCCTTTCCTATAGCATCAAAGATTCCGTGCTTATCAAGGTTTTTAATCTTGTCTTTGGGCTTGCTGTAGGGTTTGCCCTTTTTGCAATAGGCTTCTGATTAAGGCTTTTTCCCCTTGAGAGCCTCTCCACAAGCCGGGCAAAACTTGTAGTCCTCCTCAATCTCAGTATCACAATGTTCGCAACGTTCACGGGGTGGAGCCAGTTCCATCAAAAGCGCCCCCTTCTTCACGGGGACCATTTTTTTGTCCGCCCTGTAATCTGCAAACACCACAAGCCTCTTTACCACGCCATCCACTGGCGAGGTTACCGCGTACTCCGTCTTCATAAGAGAGAGGTTCAAGACCTCTTCTCCTGCCTTCACCGCATCTCCCTCTTTCTTGTGCACCAGCCACAAGTCCGAATCAAACGGAGCCGCAATATGGTAGGGATTCTTAGTGTCGGCCATCTCAAGTCCCGGCCCCATGACGGCCCTTTCTTCTACTTTGATGTCCTCTACGAAAACTTCATAATCGAGCTTGTACCTCACTCTCTTTCTGCCGTGCGGGTCAACTTTGCCGACACGCAAAATCTTTACAGTGTGAACCTTGCCATCCGATGTCACAAACTCGCGTTCATGGCCGGCCCGAAGCCCTTCGAACCAGATATCATCGGGCAAGGCGTTGGGATCGCCATACTCTTCAAGGTTCTTTATCAGTTTCAGGGCATCTCCAGGATGATTCAGATAGTTGACTATCTCATTTTCCGTTGGCGTACGTCCAATATGCCCGGCCAACTCGGCCTCTACATCTTCCATATCCACAGGAGGCAGGAAGGTAAGCGGACTTTCCTCAGTACGCTTCGCTACGGCATCATCCCAATTTTCACCAAATACAGATCGATAGACCCAGTCAGGGGGCCAGCCAAGCGGAAGCTTGCCAAACTTGCCCAAAAGAAGATTTTTTAGGGCATCGTTAGCATGAGCAAACAGAATAAGGCGATCTTCCTTAACGCCTTCATCCAGTTTCGATTCCGGAGTGCAGGTCACTGCTTTGAGAATGTCAATCACCCGTTGCACCTCTGCGAGCCCTCCGCGCTCGTATGCCTTGACCGCCATCATATAACCGTTGGTCCAGGTAACCTGGGAGCCGGGCGTCACATCATGGTAGCGAATGATCTTTCGATACAGTTCAAGAATCAGTAAAATATGGGGAAGCAAAAAGGCGTATCCCTGCTTCAAAGCTCCTTCCTGGCTGCTTGAGGTAGCGCCCCCGGGGAGGCCGTGACGAGTGACATCGTGATCAGGGCCTAAAAAAGTCGGTCTGCAGTAGCGATCATATACGGGAATAATCTGCTTTAGGACAAAGGCAACCTCCCGAATCTTCTCTTTGTCAAGTCGTGTCTTTAAACCTAACTCCCCTTCAATGTATGCTACCACCGGCATGACCGCCGCCTGGCTGTAAAACCGTACGGCCGGCCCGTCAGCCACATCGAGGATCTTAGCGCCGGCCTTAGCCGCACTGCCGAGTGCAGGCACGGCCAAACCATCTGTAATGTGCCGGTGATACTGAATAACAAGTTCCGGGTAGTCGTCGAGGATGGCTGAAATCAGATCATAGATGAAGCGGGGTGGACAGACCCCGGCCATATCCTTGAGGCAGAATATAATCTTTTTGGACGCTTCTGCCTTGCCGCATCCTACGATGCGACCGGCCATTGAAAGGATGTCATCCAACACAGAAAGATAGTGCTCAATGTTAAAGCCTTCGGCCCAGCTCAAACTGACGGCCGGCTGAAAGATTCGATTTTTAGATTGCAGCGCGATCTCGGCAAAAGGAGTCATGTTATCGATGTGGTTCAGAAAATCGAAGCAGCGTATTACGTGATAGTGCTTAACGATCATTCGCCCTGTTCTTTCCATGACTCCCCTTGGTTGAGGCGCATAGCCCAGGATATTGGTAGAGCGAATAAGGATCAGTTTCTGGGTATTTGGAGCAAACCTGTTCCATTCCTCGGCCTCCGCCCATGGGTCAGTCATACAGCCGAGCATCGCCACATGGTAGTGCGCGCCCCCTCCGTTTTCAATCGACACATATCCGCACTGGTCAATCAAAGGGCCGACTAATCGGTCGTCAAAGAGTCGGAATCTGTTTCCGGATTCTGACTGGGTGACATCCCTGGGAGTAGTATTGCAAAATTCCACAAATTCCGAGTCCCGAAGATAGGCCAGGACCGCATCTCTGCGGTCGTCAGGCTTGAAGGGCGGTTGATAGTTACTTTTTGTGGCTTCCTGAGAAGCCGAGACCTGGACCACAGGCATGGGGCCGACCCTTGAGTCGGCAGCCTTTCGATAGTGGCCGAGACCGATATGGGAATTGTATCCCATAGCTGTGATCTCGGCTATCAGCCCTGCCAGGCGAATATGTTCCGGGATGATTTCCCGATAAGAAACCAGCTCCGGTGTACTCTCGATGAATTTGGTATGGACCTCACCTGACCTGAATCTGGGATGTGTAACAACCTTTTTGTGAAATGGTATGGTTGTCTTCAGTCCGCCAATGAAATACTCTGACAGAGCCCTCTCCATGCTTGATGCGGTTTTTTCCCAGGTAGAGCCAAATGTCATGAGTAAGGCCCCAAGAGAATCATAGGCCTTGGGGAATTCATAATCACAAAAGACGCATGAATCGAGGCGAACGCCCTCGCCACCGGGGGAAAGATAACGGGTGATTGTGCCGGAATTGGGCATAAAACCATTCTGCGGATCTTCAAAATTGATCCGGCACTGCATGGCAAAACCCCTCGGCTTGAGTTGCTCTCTTGTCACGCTGAGTTTCTGACCAAAGGCAATCCGTATCATCTCCTCGACGATATCTATGCCATAAAGCAATTCTGATATGCCATGTTCTACCTGAAGGCGGGTATTTGACTCAATAAAGTAGAAGTTTTGTTCTTCATCCACCAGGAACTCAATGGTGGCGATCGAGTCATACCCGACCGCCGTGACGATCTTTACGGCAGCCTCTTTCAGGGCTTCGCGCAACTCCGGTGAGGCTCCTTCCCATGGTGACGGCGTAATCTCTAACAGTTTTTGATACCTTCGCTGGCAAGAACAATCCCGTTCGTCAAGCGCAACCGCGTTTCCGAATTTGTCGCAAAGCACCTGTATCTCAAGATGCCTGACAAACTGAAGGTATTGCTCAATGTACAGATTGGGATTGCCGAAGCTCGCTTCAGCCATGCTGGATGCCACATCAAAATGGCGGTCCAATTCGTCTTGGGAATTCACCACAACAACCCCCCTGCCTCCACCGCCCCCTTCACTTTTGATCATCACAGGGAAGCCGATCTTATCAGCGGCTTTCTTTGCCCCTTCCAGAGAGACCGCACCGTCAGAGCCCTCTATGACAGGAATGGAAAGGGACCTGGCGATATCTCTTGCTTTCACTTTGTTGCCGAGCTTTTTCATCGGGCCTTCGGACGGGCCGATAAAGATAATATCGTGCTTTTCACACATCGATGGGAACTGATTATCCTCGGCAGCAAAGCCCCAGCCAGGATGAAGGGCCGCAACATGATGCTTCTTGGCAACCCGCACAATCTCTTTTATGTCCAGATAGCCGTCCACGCTCGAAAGGCTGTATGCCCTGTCAGCCTTTGATACATGAGGAGCAGTCTTGTCTACTGGAGTGAAAAAGGCGGCATAAATGGCCCCAACCTCTCTGATGGTTCGTCCAACACGAAGGGCTGGAACACCACGATTGGCCACTCCAATAATCATGTCCTCAAAACTGAAATTCATAAAACGAGTTTCTCCTTTCTGGTTTGCCCAAAAAAGTCAGTACACAGAAATATCAGCCTGTGGAGTGTATAGCATAGGATTGAAAAACAGACCAGTGGATTTGGACGAATGTACGAGAAGGGGTAATTCACTATTGCGTGACCAACATGCCAGGAACTGTGCCTCGCAGTAGCACGTACGCACTGAGTAACGCCACCCTTCCTTATGTGTTCAAGCTGGCTAATATGGGTGCCGAGGCCGTTATCCAGGCTGACTATTCCCTGTTTCTTATAACTGGCTATTAGAATTCAACCAGTTCTACCCAAGAGAATATTTCCCGACATTTCCTCTCTTCCTCAGGCTTCATCATATGCTTGGAGAGTACAGGTGATACCTTTTTGCCGATATTTTCTACTTTGGAAAAACCAGTAGGATTGTATGGCAGAAGGGCACATCGCTTTATCCCTAAGCTTTGATATAGTTCAGAAATGGCCTTTAAGTTCTCAGTAGTTGCGGTAATATCTGGAATAAGCGGTGTCCTTGGAATAACATCGTCCGGCCTTTGTCTAATTAATTTAGCCAAGTTTTCCAAAATAATATGATTCTTTTGCCCTGTGTACTTTAAATGCATCTTCGAGTCCATCAGCTTAACATCAAACATGATTAGCTCAACCCAAGGCAGAAGCTTTTCCTCAAATTCAGACCAGTTGAAAAATCCATTGGTTTCAATGGCAGTGTGTATTCTTTGTTTTTTAAGGGCCTTAAGAAGTGAGGAAGCATAATCCATATATAAGGTGGGTTCTCCCCCAGAAAGGGTAACCCCTCCGCCTGAAACCTCGTAGAATACCCTATCTCGCAACAGGATCGAAACCAATTCTTCTACAGGACAAAAACGGCCTATTTGTCTTAGACCCCGACCGGGGCATACTTCTACACAATCAGCGCACCTGTCGCATTTTTCCCGATCAATCCTCCATGGGTTTTCCGTCTGACAGGCACCCGTCTTACACACAGTCACACATTCGCCAGATTTCATGCAACTCTTAGGATAAAAGCCAATTTCAGGTGCAGGGTCAATCGACTCTGGGTTTTGACACCACATGCAGTGCAACTGACATCCCTTAAAAAAAACAGTGGTGCGAATGCCAGGGCCATCTTGTAAGGCATGTCTTTTTATATCAAAAATAAGAGGCTGGGGCTGTGAAAAGGAAGGCTCTTTTCCTAAGGAGACCATAGTTCATCTAGGCAAATTACCGGTGAGCTCCAGTTGAAGATGGTTGGCCATAAAGCCGAATTTATACATGTAGTTCAGGTTACCGGTTAACATTATTTCATTGTTGAGAAGACCCCGCAGGATGTCCCTGTCTCTGGAAAGCAAAAGGTTCATCAAAGACCTTCCGTCTTTAAAAGCACAGGTAACATCTACTTCATCGGCCAATGTTTCCTTAATATCCATCTTACCACTGTCAAACTCAACCAGCACAGCAACCTCACCATCTCTGCTTCTAAATTGGTAACGCCCTTTGAAATCCTCGATATTTCTTCTATAAGAGGCATCTAACATGAATTTTACCTTCATAAAAAAGAGTAGTACTTCCAAAAATGTCTCTGCCACTTCTCCCTCAATAACCTTTAGGAATTTCTGACCTGCTTTCCTTTCAAGGTGGCGCGCAAACGGGATTCTGGGTTGTATTCTAAACAACTGGAAGATCCTGTCTGCCGCGTTTGGTAGAATTGTGTATCTTTTTAACAGTGAGTTCATTGGACCTCCTTCCGATCTGCTGCGGCTAATAACGCACTTCTTTCCCAGTATCCAGATGATATTCTGCTCTGGTGATGATTTCTTGCTGCATCTGTGGGTTCAAGTCCTTAAAGTAGGCCGAATACCCAGATACCCGGACAAAGAGGTCCGGATATTTTTCAGGATGTTTTCTGGCATCCTCAAAGGTCTTTCGGTCAATGATGTTAAATTGTACCTGTAGTCCTCCCATCTTAAAGAAGGCCTCAATGGTATGGGCAAATTTAGGCGAGGTGGTGGTAGAAGGAGTATATTTTAGGTTTAAAGCATGGCCGTCAGCAATATGGGTGTGGTCAAGATGGGCTACAAAACTCAAGCAAGCAGTGAGCACGGGGGCAGACCCAGAAACCGGGGTAATACCGCTTGGAAATGGCTCACCCTTTTTCCGGCCACTAGGTAGCGCCCCGGACAAAACGCCAAAACCGGCATGGTTGGTCATAGTCCAATAGCCTACTGTGTATTTGCCACCCCTATAATTTTCTTTGCCCTGAAAGGTATTGTGGAGAAAACCTATCAACCAATCTGCATTTTTCTTGGCCATCTCACTATCTGCACCAAACTTCTCGGTTGATGTCTTCACCATGGCCTGAAGTTTTTCATAACCTTCCCAGTTCTTGTTTATGGCCTCAAGCAATTCAGAAAAAGAAACCGCTTCTTTCTTAAACACAAATTCCTCAATCGCCGTCATACAATCGACTACCTCGGCTATCCCTATCATGGCAGCACCAGAGGAGTTATAAAGGGCACCTCCCTGGATAACGTCTTTGCCTTTTTGCATGCACCCTTCCATAAGAGCAGATTGCATAGGGCTTGGATGGATTTTTTGATAAGCTCTGCCGAAGTTGTTGTTCAGGGTGACTGCTTGGTCAATAAGCCAGGCAAGTTGCGTGGCCAGGACTTCCTTAAATTCTTCAAAAGAGGTGATATCCTTTGGGGCCTTTGTTTCAGGCCCAATTGGCTCATCTTCAGTAAGCCTGTGTTTTCCTTGAAAGAAGGCCAATTCTAAGGCAGAAGGAAGATTCATCAATATGCAGCCTGTATGGCCAAAGGTGCGCCCACTGCTTGTAGGTTCTACGCAGCCTACAGAGGAATAATCCCTGGCATGCTCAAGAGATACCCCTTGACCTTGTAAAGCCTCAATAGCAGATCTATCATTGTGAAAACACGGGGTGGCCCCGGTATTTATATTCACCTCACAAAGCCTGTGAAGATACTCTTTCTGATTAACTTCAGGATGGTAGCGGGCATTAACATTTGGATCACGCACCTTTAAAAGCTCAGTTGCCCTCAACATCACATATGTAAGGTCATTCACGGCATCCTTTCCTTCCATATCTATCCCGCCTAATGTAATGGCCTGATTACATCCACTGCCGCCAAATAGCTCCTCGCTTACCTCCGGGGCTAAGGGGACCTGGTCACAAATCTTAAGCCAGAGGCATCCTACTAATTCAACAGCATCGCTTAAGCTCATGCCCCGCTCCATATCCCTGCGATACAAAGGATAAAGCACTTGATCCAGTCGGCCGGGGCTCATAGCAATACTAGAATTCTCCTGAAGAAGTGCTACCCTGCAAATCCAGACAGCATTTAGTGCCTCACTGAATGTGGTCGGTTTTTGGGCCGGGACCTTGCTACAGACTTCACTCATCCTTAGCAACTCTTCTTTTCGTACAGGGTCGTTTTCCTTTTGAGCCATGCTTGCTGCAAGCCTGCTGAGATTGGCGGCGTAGGAAAGAATGCCGTTTAGAGATAACTGCACCGCTTGATAGAAATCTCTTTTCTCCTTATCATCACTTGAATTTCCAAGGGACAACTCCTTTTCCTTTGCCTCATTGATAATATCCAGAAGACCGCGTTCCACCACCGCAGCATAATTTGGTACGGTATGAGAGATACAATATACCTTAGTGGCAATGAAAAAGACAACACGCTCCATGAGTCTTTGACAAAAGGGATTGCCATTCTCTTTTCTGGCTACTTCCTGGATAGTACGATTCATCCAGTAAGGGAAGATTTCAAAATTGAGCTCATCAATCTCTTCTCTGGTAATGCCAAATGGGTTTTTCTTCCTGCGGCTTACAGTCTCTAATTCGGGCCAGATGCTCTGTGCCAGTAAATGAGGATAGAGGACCACCCCAACCTGTTTGGTGGTAGTGGTGCCTGCCAGGAGGTTGTCATCAATGATTACCGGCTTTTTGTTTTCCAGGATATATTTGTACATTTTCCCCGCCCGAAGTTCTGGTGAGTCTTCTTTGTTACCTGAGTTTTTCATATAATAGGTCATAAGCCGAGGTAGCTCTAAGCAGATCTCGGGTTTAGTTCCAAAGTGGAGATCTCTTAACCTTTTGAGACGTGGCAAACTATCTAAGGTGATCTCGCGAAGACTTAGATCCTGACACGAAGTGAAGCTTGCGCTAATAGTTGTACTAGCCATTTTCCCCTCCAGTTTAACAGAGCTTAGATCCGGTCCGCCCGCCTCAGGCGGATAGAAATTCCAAGATGTTTAACCGCAGATAATCTCGTATTGAGGAAGAAGCTCATGTAATACGTGAAATCTATGAAAGGCGGCTGCATCGTGAAAGTACTTCCAATGGCTTAATTCAAAGCCTTCTTTCCTTAAATAGCGATCTTTTTCTTCTTTTACTATGGTAACCGCAGCTCTAAACCATTCTCGATCATCATAAGAAAGGTCGATGTCTTTGCCCCTGGGTTCAAATCCGATCACTCCTTTTGAAATTGCCTTTTGCCAGGCTTCGGTCCTGTCTTCAAGTTCTCCTTGGTGACTGAAAAGTTCAGCTATTTTTTCTACAATCTTCTGCCAGGGTAAGATAGGAGACCCCAAAAACTGGGGAAAGCGTTTTAGAAATCTGGAGAGTACCATGTAGCAATTTTGGGCTGCGTCCAGGGCACGTTCCTGATTGGAGATTTGAAAACGATGACCTTTATAATCTTTATATTCCCATTCCCGGTAAGGTTCGTCAGGGATTGTTCCGGCTTGAGCATGACCAAGCTTGGGAGCACGATACTCAAGGACTTCTTCTTTAAGTTTGCTGAATAGACCCTTCAAGAAGCCTTTCTCTGTTTCCTCCACCTTCATCCGCCTAACATCATTCATATTGCGCATTATGCCCATAAAGTTCTGATGCGACCATGTATCTGCATAAACATGAAGAATAATACCCAGGCGATGAAGGCCATAAGGCTTCAAATTGCAACCTAAGAAATCTTCCACCATTTTTTGGGCAATAATGCTATTTGCCCTGGTCAGCATTCGTTCATAGAAATCTCTGCCCAGGTTTCCAGGAAGAAAGTGGAAGGGCACCCATATCCTGTAACAAGTAGGTTTTGTCAAAGCACCAAGATCGAGAAACTTATGGGCAGAAAGGACTTGCTGGAACCTACCACCATTTTCAAATTCCAGGGCATGCTCATACTTTGCATCGTCAGTGTGTTGAGACGAATAGGCTACGATATGGGCATCATCTGGCTCAAATCCAGCCGCCCTGGCTAAGGCATATACGGTATAGAAATGAAAGTCTATCTGCATGGCTAATCCTCCTGCCTTTTTATAGGCTTGCAAGTAAAAGCAGAATCACCTCGGATGGCCTCTACAGGCACTTCCTTGGATTCTCCATTGGAATCACCACAGACCACCATCAAAATATTTTCATCCTTATCTAACAGATTAGCTGAAAAAGTATGTGAAAAGTACGACATATCCCTTGGCGAACTTCGGTCTGGCAGTCGAAGGTGTGAAATTGTGGAGGCCAGGGGCATTAGCTGAGCATGAAATTCCCGGTACCTCACCCATGCACGTTCTGCACGAACGTCCCGGTCCGCCCCCTATCCCACAAAGGGCCGGCGCAATATCGTATCCTTGAGCCAGGACTTATCATCCTTTTCAGAGTACTGGATATTATAATGCAGACCGCGGCTCTCCTTTCTCAACATGGCACTCTGGATGATAAGCTCGGCCACCATGGCGATGTTCCGAAGCTCGATCAAATCCGAGGTAATCTTGAAATCCCAGTAGTATTGATGGATTTCTTTTTGGATGGTTTCAATCCGATTTCGGGCGCGAAGGAGTCGCTTGTTGGAGCGCACGATCCCTACGTAGTTCCACATGAATCGACGGATTTCGTCCCAGTTGTGGGAAACCACGATTGCCTCATCGCTGTCTGTGGTGCCCGCAGGATCCCAGGCAGGCAGGTCACGACAAACCTCGTCATTGATCGACTCCAGATCCTTGACCGCCTGCTCTGCTGCCCTATGGGCATAAACCGCGGCCTCAAGAAGGGAGTTGCTGGCAAGGCGGTTGGCGCCATGGAGCCCAGTGCACGCTGTCTCGCCCACGGCATAGAGCCTTTCTATGTCGGTCTTGGCGTCCATGTCTACCAGCGCCCCTCCACACATGTAGTGTGCTGCAGGGACCACAGGGATGGGCTCCCTGGTCATGTCTATGCCAAAGGAAAGGCATTTCTGATAAATGTTTGGAAAACGCTCCCGCACAAAGTCAGGCTCTTTTTGGGTGATGTCCAGAAACACACAGTCATCTCCGCTCTTTTTTAGCTCACTGTCAATAGCGCGGGCCACCACATCCCGGCAGGCTAAGTCCTTTTGCGGGTCGTAGTCTGCCATGAAGCCGCGGCCTCGTGAATCGATTAGCACGCCACCTTCCCCCCTGACCGCCTCAGATATAAGAAAGTTCTTGGCCGCGGGATGATAAAGGCATGTAGGGTGAAACTGCACAAATTCCAGGTTTGCCACCAGAGCCCCGGCCCGGTACGCCATGGCAATTCCGTCGCCCGTGGCAATATCTGGATTGCTTGTGTAGAGATAAACCTTACCGGCCCCGCCGGTGGCCACAACTGTAATCCTGGCATTAAAGGTGTGAACCTCATTGGTTTTGGTGTCCAACACATAGGCGCCGCAGCACACGTCCTCATGAGCCGCAGTCACAACGCCCCGTTTCATCCTCGTCGAATAGGTAATCAGGTCCACGGCAACGTGGTTTTCAAAGATGTCGATGTGCTCGTGCTTCCGAGTGCGATCCACCAGCGCTTGTTCGATTGCGTGGCCCGTGAAATCGCCTGCATGGACGATCCTTTTCTGCGAATGTCCTCCCTCCAAACCGAGATCGAGTTCCAGGTTGCCCACGCTATCCTGGGTGAACGTAACCCCCCAATTCATGAGTTCGCGGACCCGTTCCGGACCGCTCTCTATGACCATTTCCACAACATGTTTTTTGCATAACCCGTCACCGGCCTCCAGGGTGTCTCGAATATGAAGATCAAAGGAATCATACTGGCCAAAGACCGAGGCGATGCCCCCCTGGGCATAATTAGTGCTGGTCTCCATGGCCCCTTTCTTGGTTACGATGGCCACACGTCCATATTCGGCTACCTTCAAGGCAAAGCTCAGACCTGCAATCCCGCTTCCAATGACCAGAAAATCAATCTTGTATTCCATTGTTCGTAACCAGAATTTGGGGCCTGCGCCCCGGAGGGGGTATTGGAGTTACTGGAGTGATGCTCAATGAAACCTTTACAGCAGCGACGGCCGTCGCCTGGAGCGTCGAGCTATCCATCCGACGATGAACCCTCCAAAAAGGACAGCACCTCCACCCATAAACCATCGTAGATTTTGAGATTCTTGAAGGGCTCTCAGCTTTTCATCAAGTTCTGCCCGCTGCCTGGTTTTTTCTGCCAGATCCTCAGAGACTTTTTCATAGGAGGCCTTCAGGGAAAGGAATTCCGAGGATTCGCTCTTAAGGGTTTCGTAGGACTTTCTCAGGGCCTCCGCGGTCTTTGTCTGATCAGAGAGGGTTCTCTGGATGCCAGCTTGTTCTTTCTTAAGACGAGCATTTTCCTCAATGAGGATTTTCACTTCCTGCTTCAAGACTTTGTTTTCACTCTCCAGTCTGGCCATAACCTTCTTGCCGGGGAATTTCCGGCTCAAATAGCGGGTCAACATCCACCCCTCTTTGTCATTTGGAAGACGTACCCTTGACCAGCCATCTTCTGATTCTTCCAGCACCTCAACCTGAATCCCGGACCTGGGCATCGCAATAATCTTGCGATCCATCCCGGGACCGGTTCGAAGCATCACCCGTATTTCATCTGTTATGTACATGGTTTCTGAATGGGCGGGTATCACCATGAGGAAGAAACAAACAAAAAAAAATAGAATACCAGGTTTCATAGTCTTATCAACGCCTCATAGAACTTAGGGGCTTCGCCCCAATTGGAATAATGGCCCAGAAAAGCACCACTTAAAGATGAGTGATTACAACGGGTTGTAGAAATGCCGAGACGTATACTATTTAACAATCCCGTTCTTGTCAATAATTTCTTTTGAAATCAAAGGAATAACACGATATAAAAAATGACGTCATTCAAGCCACGAGATTTTGGTCTCAGGGACGTTCAGCTTAACCAAATTTTCGTAAATAGCATCTCTTGAGCTGATAGATGTAACAATTACCTTGTCGTATTTAAATCGCGTCAGGATTGAAGGATGCATAATGGTGAGGCCCAGGAACTTTTCTCCACATTTAAAGTCATCCACGATCCCAACCAATTCCAGGCTTGTTTCCTTAAGAGATACGTATGCAATTTCTGCAAGGTCACTGGCACCATACAATATGAGAGTTTTGACTCCGTCATTTTCCAGCGTGCCAAGAAGGGTCGTCAGTTTTCGCCGGGCTGTCTTGTAAAAACGGAAGGAATATTGTATAAATTCATAGGTCAGTCGAGTCTTTTCGGAAAAGCCCTTTGGGGTAAGTATGTAGGTAGCCCGATTTTTGGGGATAGTGGTAATCTTGAAATAGCCTTTATGGGCAAGACGCTTGATAAAAGAGTTAACCAACCCCAGAGAGATATTAAGTTTTCTTGCCAGATCCCTCTGGCTCTGGCTGCTATCCTTTTCGATTTCTTCAAGTATCCGAAGGGCATGGATATCATGATGGTCCATTGCAAACTTACCGTATCCGAGTCTGTGACGTTCAGGATATGACTGTTCATAATATGAACATGCCACGGGTCCCTTGTCAAGAATAAAATTGGCACCCCTGCCTGAAATATTGAATTCATCAACTTGTACCTAAATTGAGCGATTTCTTTTGGGATTTGTTGTAGCCGCAGGCTTTAGCCTGCGTTTATCAAAACCAATTGGGTGAATGTGAAATTGCCCCAACCAACGCAACCTAAAGGTTGCGGCTACAAGAATTGCTCAATTTAGGTTGCATTCCCTTCTTCTGGATTATTGGATAAACCAGCGACCTCGGCGACCCTATCTGGAGGCCCAAGGACAAAAAGAACATCGTTAACACAAAATTGTATGTCTGCGGGTGGATTGGACAATATTTGTGAGTTTCGACGTATTGCCAATACCGTAACTCCATATTTCTTTCTCAACTCAATCTCAACTAATGACTTGCCAACTAAAGCTGATCTTTCAGCAACCCTCAATGTACTGATTTCGACATCGGGAAGCTGAAGTTTCAAATCGGCAAAAGATGCCGTCTCTCTGGCAAGGCTTCTAAACATCTCGTAACCATCTGATCGCACTTCAGCGACCAACCTTTCGATTTTATCTCTGGGTATAAGATATTTTGCCAAAACCCGGGTGAAGATTTCCACTGATGTCTCAAATTCTTCTGGAATGACTTGGTCGGCCCCTAATTCATATAGAGGCTTCATCTCTTGAAGATAACGGGTTCGGACGATCAAATGAACTTTCCGATTAAGTCTCCGAACGATTTCGGTAATTCTGCGGGTTGCTGTAGGATCGTTAATTGCA
>JAGMBW010000109.1 GCA_023129535.1 Desulfobacterales bacterium | reverse complement strand
AGGGTCAGATCCAATGTGGGGATATATTTTTGCTTGTAATGCTACGTTCATAGTATTCGCCCTTTCATTTGAGACGTATTCAAAAAATAAGAGTCAGAACTGAACTTTAGAAAAGAAATGGGGTCAAGTCTACGTTTGACCCTTTGGGAAAGAGGGGACATTGGCACTTTGTCACTCATAGCCCAACGCATCCCACAACCTCTTATTCTTGTCGAGTACTTTCTTCCCCCGCTCTCCACACCGTAACGCGCTGTATCTTCTAATGTTCAGAAATTTGCCTACCGAAGCACCTGAATATTTCCCCAGTGAAATAGGCTTCGCATTTCACGGGGCAGGCATCTCATTAATTGCCATATGGCAAATAACTGATCTGGAGTAATGGGGGACGCTGGTAAAAAAGTAAGAATCTTCGCATTTTCGTTGGGGAGAAAAGGGATGTTCCATAAATAAGTAACTCATTCGAGCAATCGTTATTGGATATCTTTGCACTTAGAGTAAATTTATTCTCCAGCCTTCTCCAAAATCGCTTGCATGATTTTGTCAGAGAGTCTGAAGTTCTTATCCACCAGTTCGTCGAACAACGGTCTTATGTCTTCAATCAAATTCCGCTGTTTCGCTAACAACAAAATGCCTGCTAAACCTATGATCCGAAACCCTGCAGAAATGGCCGCTGTTCGAGCACGGGCATCATCAAGAATCAGCCAATCCGCCTTAAGTTGCTTACCAAGGACTAAAGCCTCGGATTCACCTTGTCCGAATTCTGAAACTAATAGATTCACTTCCGTCCGATCCTTGACCTTTATCTTCCTAATCCATTTGGCTTGATCGATTTGTTCTGCACCAGGACGTTTCCTACCCCTTACAACTACCTCCTCATAAACCCCCCACGGAATGTATATGTTTTCATAGAGTTTTTCCAAGAGATTGAGCTTTCCTATTTTGGCGAGCCCAATCAATACCGCAGCATCACAGATAACTTTCACAGCTATAATGCCTTTCCCATTTCTTCAACGCTATCCAACTCGTATTTTAATTGTTCATCATCATAGTCAACCACAGGAACATCATTTTCCCCCAAGAATTCAGTAAATTCCCACAAGGAGAGCCCCGAAAATTCAGCCGATTTGCCCAAGGAAAGAACACGGTCTTTATAGCACTTAAGAGCCAACAGTTTTTTGGCCTCACGGCTTATGGCTTCTTTGGATAACCCATGGGAAGACAAGGTCCAATACAACTGATCAGACAAATCTATTATGGCTTGGACAGACATATTGCTACCTCCAAAACAGGTAAAGGGCTCACGTCTACGTTTGACTCTTACACATTGCGTAGTGTGAAACTTGGGGACGTCCGTGAAATATTGACATTCTTTCTTTTTTGACAGGATTAACAAGACTTACCCCAGTTAAAAGGTGGCCCCGTATCGCGACAGCGATGAGAGTCTTTGTCTGACCGAGCCTGTCCCGTTAAATTTGCTCACATTTAACCGGGGTGGCTAAACCAACTCCCTAACGCACGCCAAAGATACAGCTCCGCCCCTTGGATTACATCTGATAAAATAACCTAACACTTTACGATTATTGAAGTTTTTCTTTGTCGGGCAAATCGACAATTTGACGAAATTACCACAAAGGCAATAGTTTATCGCCAGGAATGTTTCCAGTGGCTGCTATCTTCTTTTTTACACCCGCTGAGCTGCCATCAAATAATAGTACAATATCAAAGGATTCGGGATCTATTCTGCTAAGGTCTTCCCAGCCTTTAAGGTGAGCTGTCACAGTGAGATCTAATTTCCTCTCTCTTATTATGGAATCGACAAATTCCTTCACCATTTGAGGTCCCACAAAAACGATGCGAGCATGGCCCTTTTTCTCGACCACAGTCAGCCTTTCTGCTAAATGCTTTCTCAAGGTCTCGTATTCTTTCAGTTTCAATATAACGAATTTGACCGCTAACCTGGATTTGGCTTCAATGCCTTTTGGGGTTAAGAGATAAAGGTAGGCTGTTTTATTGGGATTCTTTTGAAAGTTTCTTACCTTGACGAGGCCTTTTTCATAAAGCCTTTTGAGCAGGTAATTGACCTGAGCAAGGCTTACGCCTGAATGCTCAGCCAATTGGCGTTGGCTGAAGATCTCTTGCCTATCTAAGGCAGCCAGTATTTGGAAGGCTTTTTCTGAAAATTCCATGGTTCGTTAGAGAGCCCTGATGTAAGGTTGTTAAAACATTCAACAAGGCGGGGCATAGGCGCAAAGAGTTAGATCGTTCTATCTAAAACAAGGTCTTTTATATTTAAATCAGAACCTGTGTCAAGAGAAAATTGTGTGACATAGGTCACATCCCGGTTGGGAGTTATCCTTTATTCGTTATTGGTTATTAGTTTTAGAGGGCCAAAAAAGCGCTCCATCCAATCCTGTTGATCCTATCTGATAAATGTCAGGACAAGACCTCGGTTTCAGAGCGGGTGAGGATCTTTTGGACCTCTTTTACCATCCGGGGGTAGTTCAGGGAAAGATACTCCGAGGTGGCCTCCCTCTCCAAAAGCGTGCGGAAAAAGACCACCTGCTTCATCAACTCCTTCATATTCTCCTTATATCTTTGGGCATAAAACTCTATCTCCTTATCCCCTTTTTTGATCTGGGTATAGAGCCTCTTTTTGGAGGAATCGGGGTTGCTATTCCTGGAAGGCCGGGGATTTCTCATCATCTCCTCCGCGGTTTTCATCACCAGTACTTTGGCATAAGAGGCGTGGTAATTTCCTGCCTCCTCCATCTTATCTATTACCTCAAGCTGCCTTTCTTCATTTACCTTCCCGAGTTGCTCAGCAGTATTCCTGAAGATGCGGTTGCTGTCCAGCAGATCCCTGGCTTTGGGCACGAGATTATCGCCCAGCCTTTTGGTCTTTCTGATCCGGTCTACCCTGACATTGAATACGGCTGCCAGGTCTTTTTCATTTACCCCCTGGGAGACGGCCTTCTTTAGCATTTTGCTCTCTTGCAGGGGAGAGAGCTCGTTTCTCATGGCATTGAAGGTGTAGCTGTCACGGCTCCGGTAGATAAAGCAGGGGAGTTCATGGATGCCGAGTTCTTCGGCGGCCTTCAGTCTCAGATAGCCATCCAGAAGGATATGCTTGGCCCCTTCCCGATAGACACTCAGAGGTTCTATCAGGCCGATGTTTTTCATGGAGGAGACGATCTTTTTGTATTTGCGATTCTTCTCGAAGTCAATTTCCCTCCTTTGCTCTACAACGATATCCTATCTTTTGAGCAAGATTCTCTTAAGTTCCTGTGTCATGGCTGTTACCTCCTTTTTTTTAGCCGCAGACAGACGCAGACGGACGCAGACGCACATTTTTGTCCGACAGGATTTACAAGATCACCTGGATTTTCTTTTCTCCCGCTACGCGGGAGATGTAAACCTGGCGTGCACCTCCTTGAGTGTGTCTCAACACCCGCCTCTGTTTTGAAGCCGTACCGTTCCTTTGCCGCCTTTGGCTGCATTGGGTTTTTGTCCTTCCATCCGGGAAGGACAAAAGGACAACCAAAATCATGTCAATCCCGTTAATCCTGTCTAATAAATAAAAAAATGTAAGATTATGGTATTGTTATGCCTTCGTTTATTATGAGCTGGTTGAAGGTTTCAGCATTGAGGAGGGTTTCGATAAAGCCCTGCAAAAGGGAGACCGTGTTTTCAAGCTGCTTACATTTCTGGATATATTCCTCCTGCTTTCTGATGGTGGTCCTGAAGTCCTTCTTCAGCTCATTAAGTGATAATGGGATTTCCGGCTCTGAATCTCCCTTTTTCTTATCCTTGCCGCTGAGCCTTTTCTTGCCTCCCATCCTGGCCTCAACCAGCTTCCTTACCTTGTGGACATCATTTCCGCTTATGAGCTTCTGTTCAATGGCCTCCATGAGGATATCCTGCACCTTTTCATTAGGAGAACTGGCTATTCTTGCAGCAACGGATATGGGAAGCCTGTTTTCTTCCACGGCCTTTATCAGTCTTTCCTCCCCATCCTTCATCAGCCTCAGATAATAGGTGATAAAGCTCGTGGATCTATTGATGATCTTGCTCAGATCTTGAAGGGTTGCCCCCTTCTGGTGAAGGTTATAGATGAGCCTGGCAAGCTCTATGGTGGTGTATTTTTTTCGTGCCATGTTCTCTACCAGGGATATGACATAGCCGCTCTCTCTGGAGCAGTTTATTACCTCGGCCAGGATCTTTTCATGACCCAACCTCTTGCAGGCAAGGAGCCTCCCTTCCCCACAGAGGAGTTCGTATTTCCCTTCCTCTTCAAGGTAGTAGCTATTGACCAAAATCGGTTTGAGCAGCCCTACCCGTCTTATGCTCTCCACGACCTCCTCAAACCTCTCTTTATGCCTTTCCCTTGGGTTTATGACCGCGATGTCCCGGATAAAGATCTCCATGACATTGCCGGTAAAGAATATCTTTTCTATTGTCATCTTCGCCTCCCTGGTTAATTTTCCCAATTATTTTTTGAGCCGCAGACACACCCCAGTACCATCTCCCGGAGCTACAGGGCAGGCACAGACATACACAGACTATTGTGGCGACGACCCCGGTGAAATATGCGCCGCATTTCACTGGGCAGGCTTGTCGCCACAATGAGTGTCAGGCCCTTCTGGCCAATTTATTCAAAATAGATTCAGGTTCTTGCACTCATAGATCTCATGAAACCCAGGGTGAAGTCGTCCCCCTCCTTCTTGATATCAAAGATCCAGCAGACCGCACTTCCCTTTAACATGGGGAAGGAGACCTTTATCCCCAGTTGAATCTTTCCCTCTAAGAGATAAGAGCCATTTAATTCTTTCACCCGATATGCTCTTTTAAGAGTGTCCAGGGCCATCTCTTTGGCCTCTTCTACCACCCCTTTCTGGAATAAAAGCAGGGCAGCCTCCAGGGAACCAAACCTCTTTTTGTAGGTCTCTGCCCTGGGAAGGCCGCATCTTAAGAGCAGCCCCGAACTTACACTGCCAAATTTCTGGTACACGTCATGGAGCATGGACAAGAGCTCCTCATCGCTATATGTTTTCCTCCTTTCCTCCCTTATCTTTTTGGCCTTAAAGAAGGCCCCTTTTTCCACAATGGGGATGAAGGCGCCCTCACATTTCACCCATTCCGATTCCGGATTCTTCCTTCTTTTATTGGTACCGGTGATCTTGCTGGTCTTGTTGTAGACCATAGTCCCGATGTAGGTCTCTCTCTTTAAGACGGCGGATATGGTGCCAGCAGACCATTTCCCTCCCCGGGGGGAGGGGACCCCATATCCGTTCAGGTATTTGCAGATCTTTCCTCCACCTAAAAGATCATCGATATAAAGGGAGAAGCTCAGGTTTACGTTCCCTATCTTTTCCTTATCTCCTGGGACGAATATGACCCTTTCGTTTCCCACGCTTTTTCTCTCCCCTTTATTTAGTGCCTGAACGAAAACTAGCCAAAGCTGTCATTTCGAGCGGAGCGAGAAATCTTATGCTATTGAGAATACAGAGTTAATAGATTTCTCCCTTCGGTCGAAAT
>JAGMBW010000108.1 GCA_023129535.1 Desulfobacterales bacterium | reverse complement strand
TTTTATTTTAAATTCCTGTTCATCATTAATCTTTAATTTTAGCAACTTAGATATCGTCACGATTTCACATGACTGGTCCCGTAGAGTGTTGCTTTACTGAACACGCGATTGAATCATACCTGTATCCCATAGCGTCAAAATTCTGTAGGTTATTAATTTTATTGACGAACTGGATTCATTCAAAATTTATCCAGTTAATCCAGTCAATCCTGTCAAAAAAATGTCCTGTACTTAGTTGGGGTACTTATTCTTAAAGATGTACGCAAGAGGCAGAAGGTAAAATGGCGGAGATTATGGAGTCATTAAGGGTTTTGATTCAGGAAAAAATGCTTCCTGATATCAATCGCATCAAGGAGCAAAACAGCCAGATTGTCACCTCACTGGATTTAACCAACAAGCGTTTGGATGACGTGAACAAACGCCTGGATGACCTGAACACGCATCTTGCTGATCAAAGCCGGCGAATCGACGATGTCCGTAGTGAGTTATGTGAGCGAATTGACAAGGTTCGGGCTGAGCTAAAAGGGGAAATTATTGACCTCAATTACCGCATGCAAGAGATTCACCGTGATCTGATTTTGCGGTTTGACAAGATCAATGCGAGAATAGACGGCTTCTTTGAAAGTTGCGCCAAGGAAAATGACGTGGTGAGACTTGAGACGCGTCTGCACATGCTGGAAGGTGAGGTAAAAGAAATCAAACAGCAGATGGCAGCATGACGCAGTGAAGTGAGTGGTAAGCGGTGAGGGGGCGCATCCAGAAGTTGGGGGAGGCAATAAAATCCCCCCTAACCCCCCTTTAGAAAAGGGGGAATCAAAGAAAAGACCGCAAAGTCCCCCTTTCTTAAAGGGGGATTTAGGGGGATTTTTGACATAAGCACTCAAGGTGAATCTTATACCCCCAAGTGCTGGATACGCCCGCGGTAAGGAGTAAGGTGCAAGCAGGGACCTGTAGCAATTTCTTCAGACGCAAAAAAGGGGGTGACGCAATGTTGCCTCCTTTTTTTGTTGCGTAGACGTAGGTGGGGTTGAGCGGTAGCGACACGAAGTGTAATGTTCTCAAGCCGTGAGGCGCAACCCTGCGCTAAACCCAACAGATGAAGGCAAGTTCGCCACGCTACAAAATGCCAAAATCAGAATCGCTGCCGCGCGGGAGTTTAGGTTGTCAGGTGGTTTTATTTGTGATACAAAAACATGTATGAAACATCGCGGCTATGAGTACGAATTTGACAGAGGATTTACGCATAATGGGGGAGAAGTGAGATGCCAGATGGCCTTGCATTTGATACACTTGCCTATGCCAAGAAACTAAAGTCCGCGGGTTTCACGCAAGAACAGGCAGAAATACAGGCCGAAGCCCTTGTTGAAATCGTGGAAGGCAGGCTTGCCACCAAGGAGGACATAAGAGACCTAAGACGCGACCTGAAAGAATTTGAAATGCGTCTCACCATCCGCCTCGGCGCCCTGATAGCTTCAGCCATTATCATAGTGGCGGCCATGGTTAAGTTTCTATGAAAAAATAGGCATCCTTCACACAAGCCAAAAAGTAGTTTACACTTTTTTCGAGACAAAATTCTTAGAGATTTAGTTCTCTTATGGATCGAGCCGACCGTGCCCGCCCTGGCGCTTTGCCTTTGTCATAAGCTATCAAGCCCACACACCAGGTCTGGGCCAGGGTCGGCGGAAAAACCGGCAACCCTGGCCCAGACCTGGCTTGCAGAGACAACAGCGTCTTCCAGAAAAGTCGCGCCAGGGCGGGCACGGTTGCCTTGGTCCAAAAAGAGCAACCAAGGAACCGCTGAGAACAGGCGATCATACAGCTCCAGTGTGGACAAGAGATTTGACCAGGTGGATCTTCGCCGCAGAGGCGCAGAGAACGCAGAGAATACTTTAATAATGACTTCTCAGGGGTCTCTGCGACTCTGCGGTGAATTAAATGCCGGATAGTTCTCGCAGCACGTAAATGACCTCTTCAATCCCGATCCTGCCGTCCCCGTTCACATCAACACCTGATGAGATACGGGCCGAGCAGATCCGGGGCTTCATCCCGGAAAGGACCTGAAGCGCGAGAATGGCGTCATCAAGCCCTACATTGCTATCACAGGACACATCGCCTGGTACGGTGTTGATGCTGCAAAGGGCACATAGGGCATTGACCCTGCCGCCCGATACCATTTTGTCAGAAACAGACGGAATTCTATCCACCGTATCCAGTATGGCTGATTTTACTCTCGTATACCCAAGTGAGGGATTCTTAGCGAGTAACAACCCCGCGATCCCTGAGACATGCGGAGCGGCCACAGATGTGCCACTCATTGTGGCATAGGATGAAGGACTATCAGCCAATTTGTTCACCAGGGTTACCGTACGGGGCAAGCCCATAGCTGTTAACGCCTCAGCATCTGCCTTTGATATGCAAACCACCGGCACCCAATCTCCAGGAGTGCCAAGGGTCCAATCATCGAAATTACCAGTAACATTGTTATAAATAATCACGGCAACTGCCCCAGCGGCCTGTGCGTTGCTCGTTTTTGCAGAAAAGTAAAAGTCTTCCTCGTCCCTTTTGCCCCTTTGTATAAGGGCTATATTGTCGCTAACCCCCGACGGGAACTCGTTAGGGTAGCCCATGCCGCAGTCATATGCCACCGCTGTGATTCCGTCTTCATCCGTCATGCTGGCATACTGCATGCCAGAAGCTGCATAAGTTGTAGAATCCACAGTGACAGAAGCCTCAGTCTCTACCGGTATCGTCGATTTTATGTTAACACCAGGGGCCATAACATCCACGGTGGTTAGACCGTAGTTGGAAAAGCTTGCGAGGTTGTCGTTCTGGTTGCTTGCTGCAACAGATATGATGTTGTCCAGGTCATAGCAGGAGGGGTAGTTCTTACTAATAATCTCATCTGTATTTAGTTCCTCATTTCCGGCGGCGCATACGGCTAGAATGCCTGCAATTTTGAGAGACCCAAAAGCCTCATATTCAGTTTGCATGTAATCTTCACCCCCAAAACTGCAATTTACAATTCGTGCCCCATTATCAATTGCATAATCTATAGCCTCAATGACATCCCATTCTTCGATCAAGTCGCTGTTGTCAGCCATGACTTTGAGGAGCATAATCTTAGCATTCCAGCAAACTCCGGCCACACCCAGGTCATTATTTCCTTTCGCAACGATGACCCCGGCAACATGGGTGCCGTGGCTATCCACATCCATTGGGTCTGCATCTGCATCATCGGGATCAAATTCATCCGTTCCGGCAAAGTCCCAGCCCCTGATATCATCTATATATCCGTTACCATCATCATCCACGCCCTCAGTCCCGTTCAACTCGGCATTATTCATCCAGATGTTGTCTGACAGATCAGGGTGAGTATAATCCACTCCGGTGTCGATTACCGCAATGATGACCTCGGGACTCCCCCGAGTCGTGTCCCAGGCTTCTGGGGCTTGAATCTTGGTCAACCCCCACTGTTCGCCAAAATAGGGATCATTGGGAATTGTTGTGTTTGGATACCTTAGAGCATGTTTTTCGACCAATTCTACAATGTCTGAGGCTGAATACAGCTCGATCGCCTCTTGCTCAGACAGCCCTTCCTTCAACTTCACTTTGTGGAGCCTGAGGCGATCCATCCTGCCGATAACTATACTTCCCAAGGATTTATGCAAATCAACAATCTGCTTTTCTGTCACCCCCTCTTTGAATCTAACCAAAAGCTCTCCGGGCTTGTAGAGGAGCCTTCCCTTGCTGTCGTACATCTTCTGTGAAGTCTGTTTGCGTGGTTGCATCTTCCTGAGCTCAGTGTAACCGGATGCCCAGGCATTGCTTTTCATTTGTTGTGTGTCGTGTGCAAGCGACTGACCTGCTTGTTCCAATTGGGGGCTGGAAGTTGCAATGCCACTGCCCATCGTTTTGTCTTTTCTCTGTTTTGTAGAATATGCCCCAACACTGATGATTCTATAAGAATTGCTTTCAGGCACAAACTCAAAGACAATCGCCCTGTTTTTACAGAACCGCCTTAAGGCGTCTTCAATCGTGGCCCCTGTCATCTTGATCGTGATTTTCCCCTCGACGCCATCCCCAATCACGAGATCAATATCTGACTTTTGAGCAATCTCGTGCAAAACGTCGGAAATCTCAGCATTCTTGATATCCATAGATACCAGACCGTCTTTTACCTCAATTCCCAGATCCCGGGATTTGGCCGCTCTTTCCTCTTCCTCTGCTGTGCCGCTCCGGCCCTGCACGCCCCCTTGAAATCCCCCCAACCCCCCTTTGATAAAGGGGGGCACGCGAAGGCTTTCCCCTTTGGTAAAGGGGGGCACGCGAAGGTTTTCCCCTTTACTAAAGGCAGAAATCCCCCCTCGCCCCCCTTTACTAAAGGGGGGTTGGGGGGGATTTGTATTGAGGGCCTGGGTAGGGGTGACTGCAAGAGCAAAGGACATGGTGCATATGCACCCCATGAATATGAATATTGACAGAATCGTTCTGATGATTGCACGGATTATTGAGTTTGTTGTGTTCATTGCGTCTGTTGTGTTTGTTGTGCTCATGGGGTTTGTTGCGCGCTGAACTCGACAAACGGGATATTACCAGGTATGCCCCTGAGAAATCAATGACCAGTTTCACACATCTGGTGTGAAATCGATCACATCATTGGTTGGTCACAGGGCGCCTAACCCGTGAACGGGTATGAAATAAGAATATTGACAGGATATAGACGCCTGGTTCAATTTTGGCGTGGTACTTATCTTTGGCGTGGTACTTATCAGGGAGGAAATCGTGGGCGTATATAGAGATGTGAAACAGGCCCCCCGCGACATAGTGGCACTTATTCCAATTGGGGCGAAGCCCCTAACTTCATAGTATAGGAATTTCCTTTTTTCAGACAGGATGAACACGATTGTCAGGATGAATTGAAATCCCGTAAATCCTGTCTATCCTGTCAAAAGAATTCCGCCGTAGGCGGCTAATTTATGATACCGAATCTTCTAATCTTAATCAAGGGCGCCCGACAGATTATTCGGCTGCTTGAATATTAATGCGCACCTTGTACTTTTTCTTGAGGCGCTCTATCTCTTTGGCCATACCTGCATTCTTCCGCATGCCGGCCAACTTCGACCGGATGCGGGCCTTGACTCTGTCCAGGTCCATCTGCTCCTGGGCCCTTTTGTCCTCCACCTTGATGATGTGGAATCCAAAATGCGTCCGCACGGGCCGGCTGATTTCTCCTTTCTTCAAAGCAAAGGCAGCCCTTGAAAATGGGGGTGTCATGCGTTCTCTGGGGAACAGACCCAGGTCTCCGCCTTTGTTTTTCGTTTTGGTATCATCTGAGTATTGGCGTGCCAGCTTGGCAAAATCAGCCCCTCCATCCAGTTCTTTCCCGATCTCCTGGGCCCTGGCCCTGGCCGCTGAAACGTCCTCGGGTTTGGCCCTGGGATCCACCTTCACCAGGATATGCCGTGCTTTAACCATGGCAGGTTTTGTGAACTCGCGCTTGTGTTCCTGATAATATTTGTCTATGTCCTGCTCAGAAATCTTTGTCCTGTCGGAAAGCTTCCGCTTGATATATTCCTGGGCAAGGATGCTATTGACCGCATCCTCGATCCGGGCTGCCACAGCTTTGTCCTGGTCTATGTTCACGGCACGGGCTTCCATGGCAAACAAATAGATCTGGACCAGTCTCTCCACAAACTCCTTTTTTCGCTTTTCATCTTTGAACCTTTTTTGATATTGAGCAGGCAGAGCCGACAGCCTTGCCTCAAGGTCCGCCCTCGTCATCACTTTGTTTCCCACAATGGCAAGGATGTCTCCCCTGTCCTTTTGGCCTGAAAAAACCGTCGCCTCAGTCCCCACACCAAGTACCATCAAAGCCACCAAAAAAGTACCAACCGTCTTCGCTCTTCCCATTTGAAGTACCTCCCCTATTTTGGTATTGTGGATTTCGGCCTCCGGCCCGTAGGGGCCTACGCCCCGGAGGGATTTCGGATTGCGGAATTATAAGCTGAGTATCACTTTAGCCGTTTGAAAAAGATTCTGACAGGATAACAGGCCTGCCCTGGTGCGACTCTCACAATTTGCCTGTGTCACTGTAAAATGTCCTGACTGGAGCCGTATATACCTATTCTGCAAA
>JAGMBW010000107.1 GCA_023129535.1 Desulfobacterales bacterium | reverse complement strand
CCACTATCCCATTTTTCCAGAACCCCTGGCCCAGACCTGAATTATGGGTCCCTAATAATACAACTTTTGTTTCTGAGATATTACAATCGCAGATTCTGTTTGCAGACAAGTCGCGCCAGGGCGGGCCATTATTCCATGATTCCAACCTTCCAATTATGAGCGGAGCGAACTAACAAGGATGACGCCTCAGAAAGCTTAACGTCAAATTACATGACTCCCAAATGCTTCAGGATCTCTGCCATTTTGGGCTCCTTTTTGGAAAACTCCTTTAGAGCATCCTCCAGGATTGCGGTTCTTCTAATTGCTGGAGATAGTGCAGTACGCCTGTCCCAGATAACAAACCCTACTAAGGCAAACATCCCGGCCAGGATTACATAAAGAAGACCTCTTAGATCATCAATACGGCGATTGACGTCATCGAAGCGGCCATTGATGTCATCGAAGCGGCCATTGATGTCATCGAAGCGCTGATTTAGCGCCTTCTGGCCTTCTTCCAATTTGATGAGCCGCTCGATAATCTCCTGATCAGGAGAGATGGCCCCCGCCGGACAGACCAAATTCCCGAGCAGCAATACCAAAAACGCAAGCGTAACCAATCTGTATCTCATCGTACTCTCCTCATAAATCCGCAATCCGCAATCACTTAAACCCTGAATCTGGAACCGATCACTTTAAGTTTAAACAAAATAACATAAGCATATCACCGTGTCAACGCAAAATCAAAATCGTCGACAGTCCACTGTCAACAGCCCAAAAAGAACGCGCAATCTGGCTGTACGTTTCCCGTGCCGCCCCATTCACCCTTACGAAATCAATCCGTCGGTTTGCCTGAAATAAGTATTGTGTCCCCGGAATCTTATCGATTATTTTTTTTCTTGACATGGCGGTTCATCTATAGTAATTGTATCTCAGTAGCATTTTGGCTTTTTCAACCCGGAGACTAAGGGGAACGTGATTGACTAGCTTGACTTACTCTTCCATTCTCCTTGTCATCGCTATAGCGGTGATGACGGGGGTTACAGGTAATTGCATAGCCCATAAGAAAGCGATGCATGCAGTTTGAGAGGCCATAAGGCCTGCTCCGCTCTATCCCTCTGACAATAACATGATGCAGGGTCCCAGGTGCCTGCCCGCCACCCGCCTGCCATCGCCAGGTATATGGAACGGGTTCAATGCCGGCATGCGTGGCAATGGCGGGCAGGTTGCCATGGCTGCGGCGATTTCAGGGCGATGACAAGCAGGCGATGGCAGGCGGGGTTGTCGAGTCGTAAGCCCCTTAAACCCCTGGCCTAGACCTGGATTACCGACTTGATAGCTTACAACAAGCCAAAGCGCCAGGGCGGGCACTCGACTAATCAACCACTTGACCACTCGACTAGTTGCGGAACGAAGTGGAGCTAAGTTCGGTCATGTCAGGTTATTTAGTTATTTAAGGACGTCCCATATTCTTCCCCATATCTTTTCAGCATCGATTGCGCCCTCGCGCAAGATCTTCGGCGGGTCCACGGTTACATCCACCACTGTGGATCCCTGTCCACCTCCAAGCCTTCCAGCGTCCAGGACCAAGTCAACCTGATTCCTGATATAGTGGTCCACCTCGGCGACTGTAATGCAGCCGCCTTTTCCGGAAAGATTGGCGCTCGTTCCTGTGATGGCACTTCCCACCAACTTTAGCAGAGCGCACGCCACGGGATGGCCAGCAAGGCGTATGCCAATTTTTCCCGTGCAACCGGTGAGGTTGGATGGAAGGAAATCCGCGGCATGGAAGACAAGTGTCAGACTGCCCGGCCAAAACGCTTCCATTAACCGCTTGCCCGTGTTTGGAATCGATCGGACCAGGGGGGCAAGATCGGCCAGAGAGGCAATAAGAATGAGAACGGGTTTTTTAGGGTCACGCTTTTTGACACGAAAGACCTTATCTACAGCCTCACCGTTAAATGCATTTGCCCCGAGGCCGTAAAAGCTGCTCGTGGGGAAAATGACAATGCCTCCTTTTTTGATCAAGCTGGCAGCCCTGGCAATCATTTCTTGATGAGGAAATTCCGGATTCACAACTTCTCCTGCAAGGTTTCGGCCTTTTGCGCGACCTGGCTAGCCATGTCCTTTTTGAATTGTTCCAGCCGGCTTTCAATGGCAGGATCACTGGTGGCCAGGATCTGGGCAGCCAGTATAGCAGCGTTTCTTGCCCCAGCAGCCCCTATGGCCATGGTGGCTACGGGTACGCCAGCAGGCATCTGGACCGTGGCGAACAGCGCGTCCAGGCCTTTTAAAGAGGAAGAATCGATTGGAACCCCAATCACAGGCAGTGTGGTCAGCGCCGCAATAGATCCGGCCAGATGCGCCGCAGCCCCTGCCCCTGCAATGATTACTCTGAGGCCCCTGGCCCGGGCCGAACGGGCATACTCAGCCGTCCTTTCTGGACTGCGGTGGGCGGAAGAAACGGTCACATCAAAGCGTATCTTCAGCTCATTTAGGGCCGAAGCGGCCCTTTCCATGACCCCCCAATCTGAATCGCTGCCCATGACAATGCCAACAAGGACAGACTTGTTTTGACCCTCTGCTTCTTTCATGCTCGACTCCAATTAACGCAAGCCGCAAAGCGCAAAGCGCATGGCGCAAAGTGCATAGCGCAAAGAGCAAAGAATAACTTCGGAGGAGGGCAGGTCTCTTTCGCTATACCCTATGCTCCATGCGCTATGCCCCATGCGCCATGCCCTATGCTCCATGCCCCATGCGCTATGCGCTATGCACTATGCACTATGCGCTATGCTCCTATCGTGTGGCGGTACCTTAGACAGTTTGCACCGTTGTTGTTATGATCCAGGAAGGCAAGTTTCTTTACGTTTCTATATGCCTTTTCCCTGGCTCCTTCCAGGGTGGGGTCGCCTGCCACCACGTGCAGAACCCTGCCCCCGTAAGTAACCAGGCCTTTTTCTGTATCCTCATCCACACCGGCGAAATAGATGGCAATACCCTTTTCTATTTCGTCCAGGCCAACGATCTTATGACCCTTGCCGTAGCGGCCGGGGTATCCTTTGTTCCAGCCCCTGGAGCTTTTTGAGCGGCCTTCCATGGCAATGATATCCACGTAGTACTGCTTATTCCATACCTGATTTATCTGGTCCAAAGATCCTTCCCATACGGCCATGCCGATTTCAAGGAGGTCCGTACTCAATTTCCGGGCTAATACCTCCCATTCAGGGTCTCCGTGTCTCACATTGATTTCAAAGACATCAAGGTTGTCATAAGGATCCAGATTCAGGCCAAAGTAAAGAACCCCTTTGTATGGCCAGCCTAAATGGTTATAAATCTCATTCACTGTTGGATTGACGATTTCTTTTATGATTCTGTTGATCAACCATGGGCTGAAAAGCTTGTGGGGACAATAACATCCCGTGCCACCCGTATTCAGGTTCCCGCCAAACTGCTCGATCGGTCCCTTATCATCTGGATCAAATGCTGGCTTATAATCCTGGGCAAACATCTTGAGTGGCAGCACGTGTTGACCGTCAAGATAGGCAAAAAAAGATATTTCTGTTCCGTATTTTCTTTCCTCAATAACCACCCTGTTGCCTGATTCTCCGAAGACCTTCTTGATCATGATTCTGTCAATGGCAGCGATGGCATCGGGAATATCGTCGCACACGATGGCGCCCTTTCCGGCGGCAAGCCCATTCGCCTTAACCACCACCTGGTAGCCGATATTATGGACGTATTTTTTCGCCTTTTCCGGGTCGTCAAAGACCTGGTATTCTGGCTTGGAAACCCCTATTTGACGCAAAAGATCATCAGTAAATGCCCGGTCGCTTTCAATTTTTACATATTCCTTTCTGGGCCCGATGGTTCGGATCCCCCTGCCACACAGAACATCGATGAGCCCCTGTTCCAGAGGGTTTTCAGATCCCACATCAACCAGGTCCACACCATGCTCCACGCAAAAATTTGCAACTTCCGCAAGGTCTCTCAAATGGACAAGTTCTATGAGCCTTCTGTCCTCACGACCTTTTGGTGTTCGCAGGACCCCGGGATTCCCCGGTGCAAAATAGACCTTGTCGACATGCTGGCTGTCTCCGTATTTGTCAGCAAGGCAATGGTCTCTGCCACCTGAACCGTAAACCAGTACTTTCATGCCCTATCATCCACCTGCGGGTTTTTAACTATAGTTTTTTTTGAAAAAGTTTTTGGCGTAATTATATCTCATCGTTCGCTTAATAAATTCGTACTTAGATTAGTTCTTATATGGACCTAAATCTTTATCCCGTTTTGGTTTGCGGCTTACGCCTTGAGAACAGTACAGGTTTCAGGTTTCAGTTGATGAGCAGGGAGCATGGGGCACGGGGCATGGAGTTTTTGCTCCCTGCTCCCTGCTCCCCGCTTCCTGACACCTGACACCTGACACCTGAAAATAGATTCTCAAAATTAACAAAAGTCTATTCCTATTAAGCGAATGATAAGTTATAGGTTGTGCCTTTTACTTACTTTCAAGAATCAATGTGACCGGGCCGTCATTGAGCAACGACACGGCCATCCTGGCCTGAAACTGACCGGTGGCTACCAGGATACCCTTCAACCTGACTTGATCGACGAAGTAATTGTAGAGCCTTGCCGCCTTTTCCGGAGGGGCTGCTTCAACAAAGGACGGCCGCCGGCCCTTTCGGCAGTCTCCCAGGAGGGTGAATTGTGACACGACCAGCATCTCGCCACCAGTATCAATGAGGGGGCGGTTCATCTTACCGGCATCATCTTCAAAAATTCTCAGGTGCGTGATCTTGTCTGCCAGATAATCCGCGTCTTTCTCCTCATCCAGGCGCGAAACGCCCAGCAGGACAAGGAGTCCCGGGCCGATCTGTCCCACTGTTTGATCGCGGACACGAACCTCACTTGCTGTTACTCGCTGAACAACTGCTCGCATATGAATCGTTCTATCTGCCAGAAATCTGCACGCTGAAAAAATTCCGTCGCCCCCCCTTTACAAAAGGGAGGAGCCACATAAAGTCCCCAACATTGACACCCTGCATGCCCGGCAACACGGAAGGTCATCATAGATTCCCTACCATTTATTCCCATCTCTTACAACAGGAAAGATTCCCCACCAGCAATGCTCGGTGAATCAGCAATGCCTTGAGATTGCATCGCTTCGCTCGCAATGACAGGGAAGTTTTCGCAAAGTCATTGCGAGGAGTGTAGCGACGAAGCAATCTGCAGCGAGTCAGCCTTCACCGAAAATCGCTGATTCGCCACGGTAACGTCAAACTCCGCATGAATAAGAGACAATGTGCGGAAAAGCGAAAAATAGAGATATCTTGCTTGATTTACCCGCCAAATATGGTATTTGGTTCAGCATAAGGATTATTTCCAACCCCTCAGGGAGTGCTGGAGTAATGGATAGGATCACTTACTCGACCTTTGAGATAGGCCGTTGCATTCTTGGAAGGTTGCCGTATGGCAAGGATTTTGTCAAGACCATGGAAGACTTTTGTGTGCGAAACTCAATTCATTCCGCGGTCTTCTCTGTAATAGGAGCCGTCATGTCGGTCACGTTGGGATCTTACGACCAGAAGCAGCAAGTATACGTCACTTTCAAAAAGGAGGAACCGCTCGAAATTGTCCATTGCACTGGCAACGTTTCGCTCAAGGACGGCAAGGTTGCCGTGCACGCCCACGCGGTGCTTGCCGATATAAACGGCCAGACCATAGGTGGGCACATCTTTTCAGAAACCGAGGTCTATGCAGGAGAGGTCTACATCCAGGAGCTTTTGGGTAAGCCCCTGGAAAGAGAATCCGACGATAAGACAGGACTTTCATTATGGAGAAAGGATTGCTAAAATGGATCTCAAAATCACCAAGACCAGGATGCCCAAGGATCTTCCTGATAATTCGAAATTGGGATTTGGAGAGCTGTTCACCGATCACATGTTCAACATGGATTACGGCCCGGACAAGGGATGGCATGATGCCCGCATAGAACCTTATGCTCCGATCATGATGGATCCGGCCACCATGGTTCTCCATTATGGTCAGGCCATCTTCGAAGGGCTGAAGGCGTACCCGACCGCCAGCGAAACGATTCAGCTCTTCCGCCCGGACCGCAACATGGCCAGGTTGAATCGGTCGGCGCAGCTTGTGTGCATCCCGGAAATCGATGAAGCCTTTGTCTTGTGCGCCCTGAAAAAGCTTATCTCCATTGATAAAAGATGGGTCCCGAGGGCACCTGAGACCTCCTTGTATGTTCGCCCTACCATTGTTGCCATGGACCCTTACCTGGGTGTGCGGCCTTCCAACACCTATCGTCTTTTCATTATCTTGTCACCGGTTGGCGCTTACTATCCGGAGGGGTTCAATCCGGTGAAGATATGGGTTACGGACAAATACGTGCGGACTGTGCGCGGGGGAGTGGGCGAGGCCAAGACGCCAGCCAACTACGCAGCCAGCCTGTATGGCGCCGAGGTCGCAAAGAAGGCCGGCTATACTCAGGTGCTCTGGCTCGACGCCATTGAGCACCGTTACATCGAAGAAGTGGGCACCATGAATATCATGTTTGTTATCAACGGAGAGCTCACTACACCACCCCTGGGGGGGAGTATATTGGCTGGCATTACACGAGACTCGGTCCTCGCCCTTGCCAGACACTGGAACTTCCCTGTTGCTGAACGTCCCATCACCATCGAGGAGGTGGTGGCAGCCCACGGGGATGGCTCACTTCAAGAGATCTTTGGGTCTGGTACGGCTGCGGTCATTTCCCCTGTGAGTCATCTGGCCTGGCAGGACCAGGTGTTGACCGTCGAAGACGGTGGGATTGGCCCCATGGCCCGCAGGTTTTATAAGGCGATAACAGATATCCAATACGGTCAGGCCGAAGATCCCTTTGGCTGGATTGTGCCGGTTGATGAGGCTTAGCAGGATGATTATCAAGCAGATGAGACTCGGCCCAATGGAGGTATTCAGCTATATCCTGGGATGCGAGGACACGCACAAGGGGCTGGTGATCGACCCGGCCGGTGAGGAAGACCGCATCCTGGATACTGCCCGGGCATGGGACATTACCATTGAATCCATAGTCAATACCCATGGCCATCCTGACCATACCTGCGGAAACCGGAAGATCGCCGAGCGGACCGGGGCAAAGATATATATGCACACCATGGACGATCGCTTCTTCAACACACCCGAGGGGGAGGCCATGGCCGTGCAGATGGGTTTTACACCATCTCCTCCGGCAGATGTCCTCTTGAACGATGGGGACACCATCCCTTTTGGGTGCATGGAGTTGACCGTGCTGCACACCCCGGGTCATTCTCCCGGGGGCACCTGCCTCCACGTGGAAAACAATCTTTTCACTGGAGATACGCTTTTTGTAGGAGCAGTTGGGAGAACCGATCTCCCAGGGGGCTCTCTGGAAACCCTCCTCAGATCTATTAAAGAAAAAATACTTACTTTCCCTGATGACACGATTATCTGGCCCGGCCACGACTATGGAGGGACCCCGACTTCCACCGTTGGTCTTGAAAAAAAGCACAACCCCTATATCACTGACTTTCACCTGGCACGAAAGGTCAGTGGTCAGTGATCAGTGGCCGGTGGTCAGTCAAGAATCAACTGTCAACACACAACTATCAACGGACACTATCCATAATGGTGGACTCTATGATATCCCCAGAGCAAGACGCCCAAAACGAGTTTACTCCCGGCAATTTTTTTAGTAGTTTCTTTGGCACAGCAAAAGCTGTTTTGTTCTCTCCTAAGCGCTTCTATGACAGGATGAAAACCGAAGGCGGGTTCCGAAATCCTCTCCTGTTCCTCATCTGCTGCGTCCTTATCCATACCTTGATTGTCAGCCTATTTGTCAGCAATCAAAAGATGATAACCTTCAACGTGATCAACGGAATCGGGATGCCCTTTGTGACAGCAGGCATCCTCTTTTGGATCATCACAAGGTTTTTCAAGGCATCAGGGACTTATGAGGTGGCTTTCAGGGTGAATGCCTATGCAGCAGCCACGGCCCTTCTTTCCTGGATTCCTCTGGTAGGCATTATCCTGCAGTTTTATCGGTTTTATTTGATTGCCGTGGGTCTTAGTCGTTCCTTTTCCATTAGAATCTCACAGGCTTTATTAGCCATCGCCATAACCATCGTCATATACATAATGACCCTGGGGCCTATCATGGCTAAAATCCTGGGCAGCCAGTTGCCGACAGCTACTCCCTGAGACATGGAAAGAATATTTGCATGAAAGAGGGGTCAGCCATTTGCATGGGACATTGAACCCCGAACCGCTGTAATGGTCATGACAAAGCCAAATGTCGAAATTTCATGGACGGATTTTCTGATGGCAAAGAAGGGCAAAGCGGTTAGAGGCCGATGCAGCCCTGGGGGAGATGGACAGGTCGAGCATGGTTAGAGAGGCAACAGATTTACTGGCAAAACAGGGGAGTTTCAGACAGCATAATAGCCACCAAGACGTTAAGACAGAGAGGATGCTATGTCAGACGTTATTCCGGTAGAGAGCATTGTCCGTAAGATATATTTCATACGGGACACAAAGGTTATGCTGGATAGAGACTTGGCCGAACTTTACGAAGTGGAGACAGGCCAGTTAAAAAGGGCCGTAAGAAGGAACATTGACCGTTTTCCTGATGACTTTATGTTTGAGCTGACAAAAGAAGAGCTGGAAAATTGGAGATGTCAATTTGGCACCTCCAATAGTGTCAAGATGGGGTTGAGGTATAGACCCATAGCTTTCACAGAACAGGGTGTTGCCATGCTCTCCAGTGTATTGAGAAGCAAGAGGGCCATCCATGTAAATATACAGATTATGAGGGCCTTTACAAAACTTCGTCAGATGCTTCTAACCCACAAGGACCTGAAAAGAAAGATTGAAGCGATGGAGAGGAAATACGACAAGCAGTTTAGGATTGTGTTTGATGCTATAGAGCAGTTGATAGACACGGAAAGTAAGCCTAAAAGAAAGATCGGTTTTGATATTAAGGAACCTCGTGCTGCTTATGGCAAGCAGAAGGGAAAAAGTATTAAAACGAGATGAGAGCGGAACAACATCAGGAAATTGTCCATCTTCTCGAACAAGGCAAGGCCAATGTCTGCCTTATCGGTGGAAGATATCCGCGACCAGTCCCTGGCTGCCGGGACACCTTTCTCGTTCAAGCAATGGGGAGGATTAAACAAGAAGAAAGCGGGGCGGGTATTAGATGGTCGAACGTGGGATGGTATGCCTGTGGTTGCGGGGATAGAGCGAGTGATCTTGACATGTGCAAAATCACAGATCAAGGCGTGATCCCGATTCGCGCCCTTACTCACAAACCCTCTGGTTCTCACAGTGAGAAAATGTGAGAAAGGGTATTCGGAGTGAGGAAAAATGAACACACTTGAAAAAATAAGACAGCCTGAAAGTCGTAAATTGGAGTTGAAAAGATCTCTGCCCTCATTTTTGATTGGTAAACACGCTTGAAGTGGCCGGAGTATTAAGAAATAGATTGGTGGCAAATGGAAAAGAGAGATAAAGGAAAGAATAATCTTCACATAAAGGACTGGCCAGAAGGGGATCGGCCCAGGGAAATGCTTTTGGAAAAAGGTGCGGGATCTCTGAGTGATGCCGCGGTGCTGGCTATTCTTCTCAGAACAGGCCGTCAGGGGCAGAATGCCATCGCCCTTGCCAGGGAGATGATAAACAAGTTTGGCGGGCTTAATGGGTTGATGACTGCAACATGCGAGGATTTGTTGGGTGTTAAGGGGATAGGAAAGGCAAAAGCCCTAATCCCATAGCAGCAACATTGCAAAAAGCAACCAATGTGCTAAATATTGCTTTCAATGGTTTAAGCAAGGGTTACACATGACAACGCAGAATAGAAAAAGGGCAAACAAACTCCCCACCAGCATCCTCAATTACTTTGCGGCATTTACTGAAACAAGGTTCAATTTCAGGACCCTGATAAATTACCGATGGACAGAAAATGAGCTAACCCTCGACTTAGCAATATTCCAGGACTTTCAAGATATAATTTTACAAAGGATAAAGGCCGGAGATAACACTCCTCTTACTCTAAAAAAACAATGAGCATATTCTCTCACTTTCCGGTGACGAAGTCCTCTTGGAGATCAACGAGGCCCTTTCCGCCAGGTTTGGCCTGGATTATCTTAAAACGTGTGTCAAACAAGAGTTTGCAAAAAGAGCCGAACGAAATACGGCGCTCGTTGCCACTGAAAAAGGACTCCAACCCGCCAAAGATGCTGATCTTTCAAAAGAGGTAATCAAGAAACATAATGAGCAGGCATTCCTTGATGGTTGCCGGAAATATAACCTTGCCCTTAGAAAAAAGATCGAGCTTATCCTTTTAGAATTACAGGAAAAAAAGATTGCCCGCCTAAAAGAGGAGCTTGGAATTGATCACGTTCCGCCCTCAACCTTCAACTCTGCCAATTATCTGAAAAAACATTTTGATGCGCTTCAGGCCATTGCGCGCGATAACCGAACCGAGGAGGAATATTTTAATAGCGTTAGAAACTATTTCAAGGAAGGCATTGAAGACATAGTCTTATATGACCTATTTACCAGTATCCAGAAATATGCAAAATATAACACCGTCGGGACAATCTATTTGTTCTTTCACGAACTCAACAGGCGAAGAGATAATAACACCATTGAAGGGTACCCCCAAAAAAGCCGATTTACCAGCCCGTTAGCACTAACGGAATTTCATCTTTTCAACTTTGCCCATCAGCTTTTTATCTGCAAAAAAAGGGAGCACCGCCCGACTGCGCACTCCCCAGGGCTACCACACCCCGATCACATACACAGTGCAGAACGACGCCCCCTATGGGGCGCGTCCAGCACTCGTGCGTTTTGTTGTCCTTTGCCTTTATGGCAGGAGTCGTAATTTGTAGCGAAAACGCTCAAGCCTGTACGCTAAACTAAGTCAGCTATGTGGGTACTGCTTTATGTCATTGCATAGGCGTTCTCCTTATAAAATCGCTGCGCGATTTTATATAGCGCGGCTACGCCGCATGGAAAAAGAAATTTCTTACCATATTCTTTCCACCTCCCCGCAGAGATCAAAAGCAGCACTGATGAATTGAATAGCCTCTGAAAGAATGGTGGAAAGACCTTGCTTGTGCTTGAGATTCCATTACAACAAAAATCAGGCAAAGTCAATCTATTAGAGGGCTTTTCTATAAATGCTCGATCAGCTCAACCCTTTTTCTTAACAACTTGACCGCCCTGCCTGGACTGCATGGCTGCTCT
>JAGMBW010000106.1 GCA_023129535.1 Desulfobacterales bacterium | reverse complement strand
CGCCCCCAATAAATGTTGTCCGACACTCGAAAGGTGGAGTATTCAACATCGAGATCCAATTTCCGTAACCCGTCCTTTATTCTGTTAATTGTATTGGACGGGAGATCACATTTGCCATACTCATTTCTGACACAATTGTGAAATTTCATTCAGCCTGTTACTCCCGAGGAAAGAATGATGGAGAATTCCTTTTTTGGTGGGGAAGCTTAGGAAAAAATGGCCTTGTGTGTCAAGGTTAAAGGGGTAATGCACGAAACCAGGATGAATTACTTGACAGGGAATCGTTGTAATGATATAAGAATCCATTTTGAAGCGGCAGATTCAGTCTCTAAACGACATAATTTTGACAGGTGAAAGGGGGGTTGCGCATTTTGGGCAGAAACCATAAGAGGGAAAGGGAGATAACTTAATCGTATAGGAATTTCTTTTTTCAAGTCCCGCTTATAGCGGGACGTTTTGTAAAATCGTGAAGCGATTTTATTAACAGGAGGTGCTCATATGGCTGACTATTACATCAATGTCTTTTTAGATGACGAAAAGCTCAAAAAGATTGAAGATGCCGGATTGGCAGACCAGATTCAGGAAATAGATGGCAAAAAGGCGGTTCAAGTGGGAATCAACAAGAAGGAGCAGAAGAAACTTGTGAAGGGCTTCCCGGAATTAACCTTTGACGCTTCCAATGCCGGCGTCCTTCCGGAAAAGGGAGAGAATATTATGATGGGTTTTATAACGGACAATAAGTCCTTAGACATCATGAAGTATGCAATTATACAGCTTTACAAGCCTCTTGCTGGAAGGGATATATCTGGAAGGGGCACAGGGGGACGTTAGTGGCGTAAGGCGAAGGGCAAACCCCTTATGGTTATTCGTTATTGGTTATTCGAATAACAATTAACGGTTAACAAATAACGATTGGCCTCTGGTCTTTAGCCCTTTGCCCTTCGCCAGTTAAATTCAAGGTTTTCAGCATGGAAAAGACACAGAAAAAACCGCGAACAACCAGAGAATATATTGAAGATCAGGTGGCGATTCTAAGCGGAAGCCCCGAGTGCGGCACTACACATTACAACCTCGGTGTGGGCCTGATCAAGCAACAAAAGTGGGATGAGGCTGTAGAGGAGCTTTTGGCAGCCATTGATAATTCTCCCACCCTGGGCGAAGCCTATGTGGCCCTGGGTGGCATCTATTTGCAGAAGGGAGATCTGGACGCCTGTATCAATTTTAATCGGCGGGCCATTAACGTCAGGCCAAAATTTGCCCAGCCTTATGGAAATCTCGGTTTTGCGTATGTGCAGAGAGGTGATCCCGAGGCAGCCACTGATTTCCTGGAAAAAGCGATTTCCATCAACCCGAAATTTATCCAGGCCCACAGCACCCTTGCCAGCGCCTATTTTATGCAGGGGCGACTGGACGAATCGATTGCCGCTGCTAAAAGGGCGTTGGAGCTTGACCCTACCTTTGCTGTTGCCCTCAACAACCTTGCCCTCGCCTATTTTGAGAAGGGTGCTTATAAGGAGGCCATTGAGCATTGCGACAAAGCCGTGGCCAACGGATTTGACGTTCAGCCAGGGTTTTTGAAGGAGTTGGAACCGTATCGGTAGGTCGACGTTTCGGAATTTCTATCCGCCTATGGGTGCCCACCAACCCAAGATTAAGTATCTGCTTCCGCCCCCTCACGGCCACGTCCCGCTCAATGACCTTACTTCCCAGTTTCCCATACGTCTGACACGTTGTGGAGCCATCCCAGTCCATCGTCCTGCCTTAAGTTATGGACAGTATTTTGAGGGCATCACAGTCGTTCTTTCAAGAAATAACTACAGGTTACTAATTGATGCCGCAGCCAGCCAACTGGCAAGAGATATCTCTCTGGCCGATATTGAAGAGATCCTGATCTATGCTGAAAAACATGGCAGCGACTACCACCCGGCCAGGATCGAGGTGATGGCCAATGAGGTCCGCGCCGCCTTTGTCATGAACGTGGCCGTTACAGCAAGGGGAAGGGAACGGGTCTTTCGCGAGTTTGAAGTCTTAGAGCGCCTGAACAACAAATACGATTCTGCCTTTTTGCCAGAGGCTTACTTCAAGAACGAAGTCTTCCTTCCTTCCATGGTCATGTTTCTGGCAGACTGGTTTCAGGGATATCACGAATTCCACCTTTCAAGAGATAAAGATGACACCCAGCGCCTGGTACTCTGGGATAGAAACAAAGACCATTGCTACTTTTCCGGGCCGCAGGTCTGGCAGGTATACAGCCAGGCCGCCAAGATTATGACGCTCTATTATGATATCGACACGTTTGAACAGATCTTTCCATGGCATCATGCAGCCGGCGATTTTGTAGTCAAAGCACAGATGAGGTCCGTGGACGTTAAACTTGTGACCGCAAGACAATATGCCCCCATGGTAGAGCGTTCAGCAGGGATATCGGTCTATGAGGCATTGCTTTTTTTTCTATTGAATCTGTCCGTAAGGATGCGATTGGATCGTCTTGATGGTATCGGCACTGTCGCATGGGCAGATGACCATTGTGTGGATGCGACCCTGGAAGGATTTCTGGGGGCGCTCAGGATGAAGGAACGAAAAGGGGCTGTTCCTGCCGGCTTTGTGGACGCCTTCCTTGGGTATTCCAGATCTCTTGTCAAAAAAGACTTAGCATACAGATACCATGCCCTTGTTGATGCATGCGATCAAGCTGCGCCAGACATACCTGTCATTAGATACCACCTGAAAAGGCATATCTCGAAATTCTATTCAGCCCTTCGTAATGAATCCGCTCAATAATCCGCCTCAGGCGCGGATATGATTATGTAACTATCAATGACAACCACGTAATCGGGGTTTTTTTTGTTGACAAAGTGCGCAAATAAGTCTATAGAAAATCTTGCGAACCTGCATCTACATCTTTTTTGCTGAAAAATTCCTTTAATGCACTCTATTCTCTGGGCTGTTGTTTAGTCAGCCTACCCAGAGATCATCGGAAATCGAGAGGAGGTGAAGGCAGATATTGCTTTGAGCGCCAATTGGGATAGATGTTTGTCTCAAATAGGGTTACACATTCAAAAGAAATGGAGGTGGAATAATGGTTGAATTCAAACACAAAACCCCAATGATCGATGAACTGGAAACCGGTCCATGGACCAGCTTTGTTACGGACATCAAGCGCGAACATGAGTCCAGGATGGAGAACCCAAAAGGGATCGATTTCCAGACTCCCCAGAAATGCTGCGACGACCTTCTGGGTGTGCTCGAGTTATCCTATAAGCACGGCAGGACCCACTGGAAGCATGGCGGGATTGTCGGTGTGTTCGGATACGGCGGTGGCGTCATCGGCCGGTACTGTGACCAGCCTGAGATGTTTCCGGCTGTGGCCCACTTTCACACCCTTCGTATTAATCAACCGATGGGGCACTTTTACGACACTAAGTTCTTAGAGTCTCTCATGGAGCTATGGGAAAGACGCGGCAGCGGCCTTACCAACATGCATGGTTCCACAGGTGATATTATTTTTATTGGCTGTACCACAGTCCAGTTAGAAGAGATCTTCTATGAAATGACCCACAACCTGAACCAGGACCTGGGTGGTTCAGGGTCGAATCTCCGCACCCCGTCTGATTGCATGGGTGAATCGATGTGCGAGTTTGCGTGTTACGACACCCAGGAGATCTGTTACCAACTCACCATGGAATATCAGGACGAGTTGCACCGACCTGCGTTCCCATATAAATTCAAGTTCAAGTTTGACGGCTGTCCCAACTGCTGCGTAGCCTCGATCGCCAGGTCTGACATCTCCTTTATCGGCACATGGCGTGATGATATCCGTATAGACCAGGAGGCGGTCAAGGCGTATGTAGGGGGGGAGATAAAGCCGAATGCCGGCGCTCATGCAAGTCGTGATTGGGGCGCATTCGATATCCAGAAAGAGGTGATCGGTCTTTGTCCCACCCAGTGCATGTCCTGGGATGGCAACAAGCTTGAGATCAACACCCCGGAATGCACGCGGTGCATGCACTGCATCAATGTCATGCCGAGGGCACTTCGTCATGGTCTTGATACAGGTGCTTCTCTCCTGTTTGGTGCCAAGGCCCCGATCCTGGACGGCGCTCAGATGGCCACGCTCGGTGTGCCTTTTATTAAGATAGAATCGCCCTATGATGAGATCAAGGAAAAAGTCATCGAGCCAATCTGGGATTGGTGGATGGAAGAAGGCAAGAACCGTGAGCGCCTTGGCGAGCTGATCAAACGCCAGGGTATGCAGAAGCTCTTAGAGGTCACAGGATTTAAGGCGATTCCGCAGATGATTCAGGAGCCCCGGTCCAACCCGTACGTTTTCTGGAGAGAAGATGAGGTTCCTGGTGGATTTAAACGCGATATCAACGAATTTAGAAAATATCATCAGAGATAGGGGGTGAAACCATGGCATTTATTTCTTCAGGATATGATCCCGCAAAACCGATGAAGGATAGGATTACGGATATAGGACCGAGATATTATGAAGAGTTCTATCCACCAATAATCAAGAAAAACAAAGGCAAATGGTTGTATCACGAGATCCTGGAGCCGGGCATTATCGAGCGTGTTGCTGAAAGCGGAGACAAACTCTATGTGATTCGGGTTGGCGGTTGCCGTCTGATGAGTATATCTCACATCCGTGAGATCATGGAGATTGCCGACAAGTACTGCGACGGCTATGTCCGGTGGACTACCCGAAACAACGTAGAGTTCATGGTGCCGGACAGCAAGGATAAGGCTATGGCCTTGAAGGATGATCTGCTGAGCCGGAAGCAACCAGGCGGATGTTACAAGTTCCCCATAGGGGGCACTGGCGCGTCAATTAGCAACATCGTCCACACCCAGGGCTGGATTCATTGCCACACGCCGGCCACGGATGCCTCTGGGACAGTCAAGGCCACGCTGGACGTGCTGTTCGACCAATGGGAAAACATGAAGCTTCCTGCCAAGCTGAGGGTTTCCATGGCCTGCTGCCTGAACATGTGCGGCGCGGTCCATTGCTCGGACATTGCCATCCTCGGATACCACCGCAAACCGCCCATGATCGACGCGGAATATATTGACAAGATGTGCGAGATTCCCCTTGCGGTAGCGGCCTGTCCCACAGGAGCGATCAAACCGGCCAAATACGAACTGCCGGACGGCACCAAGGTGAACAGTGTGTCTGTCAACGAGCCCCGGTGCATGTTCTGCGGCAACTGCTACACCATGTGCCCCTCCATGCCCCTGGCTGACACAGAAGGAGATGGGATTGTGCTCATGGCAGGCGGCAAGATATCAAACAGGATAGACGCACCCAAGTTTTCCAAGGTGGTCGTTGCCTTTATTCCAAATGAACAGCCCCGCTGGCCGACCATGACCACTACAATTAAGAGGATGGTCGACACGTATTCAGCGGACGCAAACAAGTACGAGCGCCTTGGCCAATGGGCCGAAAGGATCGGCTGGGAAAAGTTCTTTGAGAAGTGTGAACTTGAATTTACCCATCATCTCATAGATGATTTCCGCGATCCGGCCTATTATACCTGGCGTCAAACCAGCAATTTCAAGTTTACTTAGGCCAAAAAGAGGTAACATCTCAATTTACCCCTCCTCTCTCACCGTGGGTGAGAGGGGAGGGGCAAGAAACACAAGATACTCAACATATTCGAAAAGAGGCAACAAATGGGCGAAGAAGAAGACAAACAGACAATTCTAGAAACACTGCAGAAAAAGAAGGGCAAGTCCAAGTTCTATCTGAAGGACTTTTACAAGATGTTGCCCGATATGAAGGCGAGAGCGGTAAAAAACCTCGTAAACAAAATGGTCGGGGAAGGAACCCTTGAATACTGGTCCAGCGGGAGCACGACCCTGATCGGTCTTAAGGGTGTAGGCAAGCAGGCCCACACAGAAGAAGACTAAAACAGGGCTAGCCTGTGTCCTTTTAGGGCTGAGCAAACCATTTACTTATGGCTTTTCCCCGAATTCTGATTGCTGCACTGCGCGGGGGTTCGGGGAAGACGATTGTCTCCTTGGGACTGATTGCATCCTGGCGCAAGCGCGGGATGGCCATCGCCCCTTTTAAGAAGGGACCGGATTTTATTGATGCAGGCTGGCTGGCTCTTGCGGCCAACCAGCTTTGTCATAATCTGGATACCTTCTTGATACCTGCCGACCGGATTCTCCTTTCCTTTACAAGCCGCATCCTGGCCACCGACCTTGCAGTCATAGAAGGTAACCGGGGCCTTTACGACGGGATCGATATTAAGGGTACCACCAGCACCTCGGAACTCGCCAAGCTCCTGAAGGCACCTGTAGTCCTCATCGTAGATTGTACCAAAAGCACACGCACGGTAGCCGCCATGGTCCTGGGGTGTCTCCAGTTCGACCCTGAGGTGAACATCTGCGGGGTTATACTGAACCGGGTGGCAGGCTCCCGCCACGAGTCGATCCTCCGAAGGAGTGTTGAGCATTACTGCGCCCTTCCTGTGTTGGGGGCCATACCCAAGATCAAAGCAGAAGCCTTTCCCGAAAGACACATGGGACTGGTGCCTACGCCCGAGCATGCCTGGGCCGACGAGTCGATTGAAAAAGCGGCTGAGATGGCTCAGCAATATCTCGATCTTGACAGGCTCCTTGCCATTGCAAAAGGGGCACCTCCTCTGAAAGCCAACAAAATCCCCCCTGGCCCCCCTGGCCCAGACCGGGTTTTTCTTTCGGAGGCATTGTCCAACTTCTGTCGCGCCAGGGCGGGCCCTTTAAAAACCGGGGAAATGAAAACAGACACTTTGAAGTCCCCGGAACCACCCCCTCGCATTGGCGTGATCCGGGACGCTGCCTTCCAGTTCTACTATCCTGAAAACCTGGAAGCCCTTGAGGTTGCCGGGGCCGAGATCGTTACGCTGAGCGCCTTATCGGACCAGGGGCTTCCGAGCCTGGACGGGCTATACATCGGAGGTGGCTTTCCGGAGACCCATGCACAGGCACTTGCAAAGAACAAAGAGTTTCGGGACGATGTACGTCGTCTGGCCGAAAAGGGGCTTCCTATCTATGCTGAATGTGGCGGGCTAATGTATTTGGGGGAAAGTCTGGTCCTGGACGGCATTACCTATCCTATGGCGGGCGTGTTTCCGGTTATCTTCGGATTTTCGAGCAGGCCGCAGGGACACGGCTACACGATCTTTGAGGTGGAAAGGCCCAATCCTTATTTCAAAACGGGCGTCCAGGTTCGGGGGCATGAATTTCATTATTCGAATGTCTTGAGCTGGCAAGGAAAATCAGAGGCTCTGGCCTTTCGGATGATTCGGGGGGGTGGATTTGACGTAAAGCGGGACGGCCTTTGCTACAAGAACACTTTGGCTACCTATTCCCATATCCATGCCCTTGGAACGCCTTCCTGGGCCGAGGCAATGGTTGAGGCAGGGGCTATATATCGAAAAAACAGGCTAAAGGCGTAAGGCATAGGGCATGGAGCATGGAGCATAGGGTTAGAGGCTATATCTTTGTGCCTTGAACTGTGAACTCTGAATCTGTGAACGTCTACAGAAAAAAATAGGGCAAGTCCTCTCCCGCACTTGCCCTATTTTTCATTCTTGTTTTTTTGCGTTACTTTTTTGGAGGCTTAGGATGGCAGTCGGCGCACTTCGTGGGAATAACTCTTGTCTTGTCCGCCTTCTTTAAGACCTTATGGCACCCCACGCAGTTTTCATGGATCGCCGAATAGTGGAAGCCCTGCCCGGCCTTCTCCGTCCGGCTTAGCTTTTTTTCGCCTTCCTTTGTCTTTGGGGCCTTGGCCTTGCCGTGACATTCTTTTACATCACATTTCTGGACGACATCCCCCTCTTTCCACACGTTCTTGCCATCCTTGTACACATGGTGGCAGTCCGTACATGGAATCTTGTAATCCACATTGTGTTTCTTGTGGGACAAGTTGACCAGAGCCTTCTTGTGCTTTTTGTAAACCTTTGATTCCATGGTGATGTTGTCAGGCGCCTGCTGAGCCGCATAGACAACTGCAAACAGAAACATGACACCCAGGGCTGCTGCCGCAAACGTTAGCAACGATCGTTTCTTCATAAGCCGCTTTCACCCCCTTTCCCAAGGTTCGTAAGTAAAAATAAAGCATATGTATTAAACAGAATTTCATTACCAAAATTTTCTGAAAGTGTCAAGGAGAAAACCTTCTATCCGGCGCTTTCTTGGGTCTCCTTTGCATCCGCCTTTGTCTCCTTTTTCCCGAACACCCTGGCACCCAGAATACTCACCTCGTAAAGCACGATCAGAGGTGCCGCCATCATGATCTGGGTGATGACATCCGGCGGGGTCAGGATGGACGCAAAGACAAAGAAAAGCAGGATGGCATATTTGCGCTTGGCCTTGAGGAACTGAACGTTTACAATACCAAGCTTTGCCAAAAAGGTCACAAACAGCGGCAGCTCAAAAACCACGCCAAAGGCAAAGAGGAGCTTGGTGGAAAAGCCCAGGTATTCTTTCGCCCGTGGGAGGAGCTTAATCGAATCAGACGCAAACCCGACTAAGAATTTGAACCCGAAAGGAAAGACAACAAAGTAACCAAAAAGGGATCCGCCCAAAAAGAACACAGAGGATAGGAATACAATCGGCAGAACCAGACGCTTTTCCCTGTGGTAAAGCCCAGGGGCAATGAACATCCAGAGTTGGTACATAATGACAGGCACAGCCAGGAGAAGTCCTGCCACGAAGGCGACTTTCAGATGGACGATAAAGGACTCCTGGAGACCGGTCGAGATGACCGTTTGTTCAAGCGGCATTGCGGCCTCCAGGGGTTGCTTAAGCAGCTCAAAGAGTCTCTTGGAGAAAAAATAAGAGATGACAAAGCCGATACCAACTGCAGAAAAGCAGATGATCAGCCGCCTGCGGAGCTCCTCAAGGTGAGCGGTGAAGGGGAGCTTCTCATCGTCAGGCATCTTTGGCAGGCTCCTTTACCCCGGTTTCTTGTTGGGGCCTGTCTTCCGAAGAGTCTCCTGGCCCTCTGGTGATATCCTTTTCAAACGTATGTTCAAGGTCATCTTCCGACACAGCATCGGGCTCCTGAACGGCAGTGCTTCCAGCAATGGATTCTCGTACTGTTTCCTCCAAATCCTCCTTGACCTCCCGTATTGTGTTACGGGCCTCCTTCAGGTCGTTGTCTACTTCAAGGTTTTCCTTGAATTCCTGCGTCGCCTTCTTGAACTCAGTAATACCCCGCCCCAGGGACTTGGCGATTTCAGGGAGCTTCTTAGGCCCAAGTACGATCAGGGCGATAGCCAGAATCAAGATAATCTCTGGCATCCCCATACCAAACATGCACAACTCCTTTAGATAAAGGTTGACTTCCCGAGTGAAAAACTCCCTAAACTTATAGCGATATCTTTGCTCACTGTCAAGGCATATCCAAGTTGTCAAACACGCACTCAGGCCCTTCCCTTGGTAACCGCAACGAAGCTCCCAGCGGTTTTGTTCTGTTTGGAGGGTCCTGACCTACTATTCTACTGGCCCAAGCCGGTTTCAAGCGTGTTTGGGTGACAGGCCTATAATTGTATTGACAAGAAATGCTAGCTTTTTTATAATTTTTTTATGTGGCCGGAGTGGTGAAACTGGTAGACGCAGAGGACTCAAAATCCTCCGGGCCTTGCGCCCGTGTCGGTTCGATTCCGACCTCCGGCACCAACTTTTGACCCACACGACTTTCCAAAACTTGCCAGGAGGCCTCGGCTACCTGGGGCAAGTCGTAGAAATACAACCTTATTACTCCATCCGCTCTTATCAATTCGCCCCTCTCGAGGAAAAACTTGATAGCCTGAAGCTGTTTCTTGAGGATGGGGAGCTGTCCGGAGACATCCCTCCTTTCAAAGGAATCCTGTCAACCTCGTTAAGCCGAAAGCAGATAGCCTTGATTCCCATGTTTCCATGAGTATACATCTTGAAGATTCGATTGATCTCCGTGCCAACTGGGTAACATCTTCACACCTTATACGGGTTGATTTTTTGGAACTGTTACTTTCTGTTACACACAGCTTTTTGATGCGTAAGCCAACCAGCCGATATAACTTAATATGCCATCAGTGCTTTGAACTGGTAAAGGAACTTGTCAGATACATCCATCTGAACCCATTGCGAGCGAAGCTGGTGGAATCTGTTGGCCAGTTGGACCGCTATCGCTGGTGTGGTCATTCGGTGTTGCTTGGCAGGGTAAAAAACGAGTGGCAGGACC
>JAGMBW010000105.1 GCA_023129535.1 Desulfobacterales bacterium | reverse complement strand
CAAACCAAAAAAGACTCAACGGTGTGGCTTATTAGATTCCCAGTTAATTAACCGGTTTGATATGAGCTATGGCAGGCGGGTTCAATTAAGCGCATAACAAGTACCTCCTCAAAAAAGTTGATTTGAGAACGTTGCTCTGCTTTTATGCCGAGGTGTCCGAATAGTGGAAAATACGAAGAATAACTTGACCGTATGACAGTTCTTCTTTATTTTGGCAAGAAAAAAGCGCAAACTAACGATCTATAGACCTTAAGAAAAACATTTTGGGGTTGGAAACCAGGCTAGACGAAATCAAACATGGCACATTAACCTAACAGACGCAAGGTACAAGGCTAAAGGCTTAAGGGTTAAGGCAGAAGACCTTGTGCCGCCAGCCTTAGACACGCATGATTTCCAGGCTCTACATTGATGAAGCGGTTAAGCACCATCCTGCTGTCGCCACTGTGCAAGAATCGCTCGCAGCCGTCCCCGTCTCTGTTGTGCCTGACGCGGTGAAGGTCCATGAATCCCTGGCTGGTGTGCAAGATCCCATAGGAGAAGGAAAACGTGTTCTCTTTCTTACCCGGAACAAGGGTCCGTTCATCAGGAAATGTCCTGGTACTAAATACTATATCTGTTGCGGTTACCAGATCCTTCATATTGGAACTTACTGCACCATGGACTGTGCCTACTGCATACTCCAGGCCTACTTTCACCCCCCGGTCCTGCAGTATTTTGTGAATCAAGGGAGGCTTTTTAGGGAACTCGATGATCTCATTTGGTCAAGCAAACCACCGTTTCATCGGATTGGGACCGGGGAATTTACCGACAGCCTGATATGGGAGCCATGGACACAACTTTCAAGGACCATGGTTCCCTACTTTGCTCAACAGGACCAGCTCGTCCTGGAATTGAAAACCAAGACAACGGCAGTTGAAAATCTCAGAGGCCTGGAGCACAACAAGAAGACCATTGTAGCCTGGTCCCTCAACTCCCCGACTATTATCCGCAGTGAGGAGCGCGGCACCGCCGGTATGCGAGCCCGTCTTAGGGCTGCTGCTCAGTGTGAGGCATGGGGGTACCCCCTGGCATTTCATTTTGATCCTTTGATCTTGTACGAGGGCTGGGAAAAGGATTACAGAAGATTGGTGAGAGAACTTTTTGCCACGGTGTCAGCCCAGAACATTGTCTGGATTAGTCTTGGCTCTTTTCGCTTTATGCCATCCCTAAAACCGATCATCCGGAGACGATTTCAAAGATCCAAGATCATCTACGGTGAGTTTATCCCGGGTCTGGATGGCAAAATGAGGTATTTCAAGCCCATGCGCATCGAGCTCTATCAAAAAATGGCCGCCTGGATCAGGGAGCTGGCCCCTGATGTGCCGCTCTATTTTTGCATGGAGGACCGGGAAGTGTGGAAAAAATCCTTAGGTTTTGTACCCGAAGATCGCGGCGGATTAGCGAAAATGCTGGACAAAAGCGCCGCACGGCATTGTGGATTGAGGATTGATGATTGATGATTGAGGAATTGAGGGATTCGAAATTACGGATTCAAGACAAAACAGATTACCTTCAATTCGGAATTCCTAAATTCCTAAATTTTTATCACTTTAGCTCACTTTAGGCACTTTACCTCACTTGCCGATGGTCAATAGTCAATGAGAATGCGACTAACTATTTTTGTGATCTTTCTTGTGACACTTTCCGGGCTTTGTGCAAACGCCTTGGCGGCCTCGCTTTGCCAGGTGCGGTGGGTGGATGATGGGGATACAGTTGTGCTTACTGATGGCAGGCGGGTGCGATACATCGGGGTGAATGCCCCGGAGGTGGCCCACGAAAATAGACCTCCGGAAAGGTTTGGGCCTGAGGCCAGAACGTTTAACCGGAAACTGGTATATGGCAAAAAGGTCCGTCTGGAGTTTGACCGGGAAAAACAGGATCAGTATGGCCGTGTGCTGGCCTATGTTTTTTTGCAGGACGGCACCTTTGTTAATGCTGAGCTGGTAAAGCGCGGGTACGCCTGCTATCTGTTTCGCAGGCCCAATGCTAAATACGATCCTCTACTACTTGGTCTCCAGCGGGAAGCCATGGCAAAAAGGCTGGGGATGTGGGAGAAGTTTCCGGACCAGGGAGGCCCCTTCCCGGGCAATCGCCATTCAAGACGCTTCCACCGGACGACGTGTCCCTTTGGGAAAGCCACTTCCCCCAAACACCGAATCATCTTTAAGACAAAATACGACGCGCTTTGGGCGGGCTACAGTCCCTGCAAGAAGTGCAATCCGTGAAAATTTAGTTCGCTATGAGTTAGCTAAACGAACCTGCCACGTCTTTAAAAAATGCGTAATTCGCAAATCTTGCGGAAATGATGGCCGTGGATGGCTAATGTAATGGCCAGCGAGAACAACTCAGGGCGGCGAAAAAGCGTCCACAACAAGAGTCTCCAATACTGGAATCGCTCCTTGCCAAAAATACCCAGGCGCACGTTGGAACGAAAAAACGCCAAGAATCGCTGAAAGTCCAGCGGGATTTCAATCTTTGGCGGCTTATACTCTCGGAGGAATGTCTTGATGCGCTGGTAGTAGTACTTATGGGAATAAATGTGGTGCATTATATTCTTATATCCCTCGCACAATGCATCGAGGTCCATTTTAGGAATGATGTTAGTGGTGCCGTCTACATTATCCCCCGACGTATGTCCGATCAGGCGGCCCTCTTGTTTCATACGTTCGTGAAGCCTGGTGCCAGGCATGGCCTGGAGCAGACCGACCATCGCCGTCACAATCCCGCTTTTCTGGATGAAATCAATCTGCTGCTGGAAAATGGATGGGGTATCGTTATCAAAACCGACGATGAAGCCTCCCTGTACTTGTAACCCGGCTCGCTGCATACGTTTAACGTCTTCGACCAGGTCACGGTTTCTGTTCTGTTTTTTGTTGCATTCAGCCAGACATTCCTCATCTGGCGTTTCGATCCCGACAAAGACCGCATCAAATCCCGCCTCGACCATCATCTCCATCAATGGCTCGTCGTCGGCCAGATTGACAGATGCCTCCGTATAAAACGGTGTCCCTCTCTTGTCTTTCCGCCAATCGATCAGCGCGGGCAAAAGCTGGGTCTTGAGATACCTTTTGTTTCCGATGAAATTGTCATCCACAAAAAAAACCTGCCCTCGCCAACCAAGGTTGTGGAGGCCATCCAACTCGGCAATAATCTGCTCAGCGCTCTTGATGCGTGGCCGGTGCCCGAATAACGCCGTCACGTTGCAAAACTCGCAATCAAAGGGGCAGCCTCGAGAGAACTGGATACTCATAGAGGCATAACGTTTCAGGTCAGCCAACTCCCACATAGGGGCTGGCGTCTTCCGGATATCGCAAAACGCCGATGTTTCGTAGACGCGCCTGGCGCGCCCCAATTCGAGATCTGCAAGAAAGGGCGGCAGGGTCAGTTCGGCTTCATTCAGCACGAAATGATCGACATCCTCAAACTCCTCGTACTCGCTCGTGAAGAGTGGCCCACCAGCCACAATCTTGAGGCCCGCTTCTTTACATCGGGCAATGGTTTGACGTGCTGACTCTCTTTGCACAACCATGCCGCTGATAAATACCCAATCAGCCCACGCCAGATCTCCTTCCGTGAGATCTGCCACATTGACATCAACTAAGCGCTTCGACCATTCTGCGGGCAGCATCGCGCCTAATGTAAGCAAGCCCAATGGTGGCAAGTTAGCCTTTTTCCGAATAAATTTAAGTGCGTGCTTGAAACTCCAGAATGTGTCTGGAAACTCGGGATAGACTAATAGAACGTTCATTGGGTTTCCTTCCCTATGACCTTTGCATTCAGTGGTAGTTGGGTTTTGGCTAATATCTTCGATAACCCCTTCTTTGTCTTTCTCTTGAGGGGCGAACTTCGTTAACTCTCAAGGTGCATCCTCTGAACTCGTAGTCATTCAATTCCTGTTTTGCTTTTTCAGCCTCCGCTCGGCTCGACATTTCCACAAATCCATAACGTTTCCCCTTTATTATATTGACTTGCTTAACGTCACCATAATTGGAAAACAATTCTCTCAACTGCTCGGTTTCTTCAGCAGCACTTACAGAATGACTGAGATTTCCCACAAAAAGTTTCCTGCCTTGCATTCCAAACTCCGTCCTCTGGGCCTCTCGCTTTTGATTCATGGAACCCTTTGTTGTAAGGAGCAACGAGGTCAATCTTTGCGCTTGGCCTGTTCCATGATTTTCTGCATGATCTGAGCTGGAACCTCATGGTAATGATCGAACTCGGTCGTAAAGGCCCCCCTGCCACCAGTCATGGAAGTAAGATCAGGGGCATAGCTCAAGATTTCAGCTATGGGTACCTGGGCGCGAATGACCTGCCTTTTGCCCTTAGCATCCACACCCAGGACCTTGCCACGCCTGCCGTTCAGATCCCCTATGACATCGCCCATGTAGTCCTCAGGCACAGTCACAGCCACGTTCATGATGGGCTCGAGCAGTATAGGTTTGGCTTCTCGGAAGCCTTTCTTGAAACACATGGATGCGGCAATCTTGAATGCCATCTCAGAAGAGTCCACCTCGTGGGACTTGCCGTCATAGAAGCGGACCTTCACATCTACAACCGGATAACCGGCCACGACACCGGATTGCATGGTCTCAATCAGCCCTTTTTCCACCGCAGGCACAAAGTTGCGGGGCACGTTCATACCCGACAGGGCCTGATCGAACTCAAAGCCTTTACCCTCTTCAAGGGGAAAGATATCGAAATGCACCTCTGCAAACTGACCTCTTCCACCTGACTGCTTTTTGTGCCGGTAGATCACTCCCTGGACAGGCTGCTTGATCGTCTCCTTATATGCAATCTTGGGGATTTTCAGGTCCACCTCAACACCGAACTTGCGCTTTAGCTTCTCGGTCATGGTCTCGAGGTGAATGTGGCCCATACCCGAGATGATAATCTCTCTTGTCTGCGCATCCCGGTCCAGCCTGAGGCTGGGATCCTCCTCCAGTAACCGGGAAAGGGAAGCAAATGCCTTATCCTCATCCCTCTTGGACCTGGGCTGTATGGCATAGGACATGAGAGTAGGCAAGGGTTGGACACTTTCAAAGTGTATCTTGTTGGACTCATCACACAGGGTGTTCCCTGTGGCAGTCTCTCTTAGCTTGGCAAGAGCCACGATATCGCCTGGACCTGCCTGGGGAACACCCTGCTGCTCCCTGCCAGCCATCTGAAAGAGTTGTCCGTATCGCTCCTTGATGTCCTTGGTTTCATTATAGAAGGACCCGTCTGGCTTTGCGGTTCCAGAATAGACCCTGAAGATACTGAGTCTTCCCGCATACGGATCGGCAATCGTCTTGAAAACCAGGGCAGAAAAGGGCTCATCCGGAGCAGGACGGCGTTCCATCCTGTCTCCTGTGTCACGATCGATGCCAACCTTTGGGCCACGGTCAAGGGGAGATGGCAAACAATCATTGATGAAATCCATCAAGAGATCAATGCCAATATTCTTAGTGGCTGAACCGCACAGCACCGGTACAAAGGCACGGCCAAGGGTGCCAGCACGCAACCCCTGCATGAGATCTTCATTGGTAAGGGGCTCACCGTCCAAATATTTCTCTAAGAGTACATCATCGGCTTCTGCAATATTTTCAATCAGGGCCTCCCGCTCGGTTTCCACCTGGTCTTGAATCTCTGCCGGAATCTCCCCCATCTTTGATTTTCCATCTTTTTCGTAGAAATGGGCCTTTGGGGTGATAAGATCGACGACTCCCCTGAAGTTTTCTTCAACACCTATAGGCAACTGCAAGACAATCGGTTTTGGTGTGAAGCTCTCGGCCACATCCTTTAGAGTTCCAAAAAAGTCGGCCCGTTCCCGATCCATCTTGTTGATAAAGACCACCCTTGGCATCTCGAGCTGGTCTGCAAATTCCCAGGCCTGCTCGGTCTGCACCTTGACTCCGTCGATTGCCTCTATCACTACAATAGCGCCATCGGCCGCCTGCAGACAGGACCGGGCCTCTGAGAAGAAGTTGGCGTCTCCAGGGGTATCAATGATATTTACCCTCTGTTTTTTCCAGGTATAATTATGGAAGGCCGTGCTGATGCTTATGTGCCGCCGTACCTCTTCAGGCTCAAAATCCATCACGCTATTCCCTTCGTCCACATTTCCGAAACGATTAGTAACCCCGGAGTCAAACAGTAATGCCTCGGCCAGGGAGGTCTTGCCTGCTCCCCCGTGGCCGACCAGTCCGATGTTTCTCAACTCGTTGACAGATTCATTCATAAAAACTCCTCTCCAACCCTTGATTTTTTGCAAAACAACCTGACTGTTATTTAAAGTGATCGGTTCCAGGTTCAAGGTTCAAAGGTTATAGTATACTTTACAGGGGTTCAGGGTTCACGGTTCAGGGTTCACGGTTGACAACCTATGAACCTTGAACGGTGAACTTTCTTT
>JAGMBW010000104.1 GCA_023129535.1 Desulfobacterales bacterium | reverse complement strand
GTTGAACCGCTCAACCCAGGTGTTATTTATATTTTGAACGAGAAAAAATCAACCCCAAAATCTTACACCCCCAAAGAAGGACTGCAAAGATCGACATTGCGCGATTTGTGCAACAGCCTGTTCACAGGCACTGTCTGTAATCCCTTGGCAAAATAGAAAAAAGCATGTTAAAATAAAAAAATTTTGGCTCAACTGGCCTGCCGTGCCCGCCCTGCCCGCTCTGGCGCGACTTTCCTGGAAGACGCGGTTGTCGCTGCAAACCAGGCCCGCCCTGGCGCGACACGATTGCGAGAGGCTGTCACGCTTCCCAACCAGGTCTGGGCCAGGGGCGCGACATGCTTACTATCGGGTACAAGCTGATAAATCCCGGTCTGGGCCAGGGTCTGGGCCAGGGTCTGGGCCAGGAAAAAATGGAATAGTCGAACCAGGCCGGCACAAAGCGATTGTTTCTACAAATGCGATCATTTCAGTTAGTTGGAGAAACTCGGAGACCTATATTCAAGAATCTCACAGAAGATGAGGCTGATGCATACGGGCTTGTCCTGTGCTCATCTGGTATTCGATACAACGTCAGTAAAGGGGAACATGGGTGGGACATATATGTCCATGATGCGGCCTGTGAGAAAGCGCTGAACGCCATCGGACAGTACCTTAAGGAAAATCAGGATGTCCATCCAAAGCAGGAAACCTGCTGGTTTGAATATGGCAAGAACTTCACAGGGGTATGGGTATCTCTTATCTTGCTGGCATTGTATGCAGCCATTGCAATTGGCCATAATAGCCAGGCTTTTATTGAGACATACGGTTCTGATGCCCATCACATCTTGCACGGAGAGTTTTACAGGACAGTGACTTCACTGATGATTCATGCCAGTGCCTTGCACCTTGCCGGCAATATGGCCGGGATCGCCCTATTTGGCACAGCAGTATGTTACATCATGGGGCCAGGAGTTGGCTGGCTTATGATCCTGGTCACTGGCATAGGTGGCAATTTCATGAATGCCTTCCTATACCAGAGCCATCATCTTTCCATTGGGTCATCCACTGCCATTTTTGGGGCCATCGGTATACTGGCAGGATACCAGTTCCTGAAAAAGTTTAGGCCACGCCGGGGGCGGACAAGGGCATGGCTACCACTGGCCGGTGGTCTGGCCCTCCTTGCCTTTCTTGGCGGGGGAAAATATTCTGATGTTACAGCGCACTTGTTTGGCTTTCTGGCGGGGATTGTGGCAGGTATACTTTATGGTTTTTTTGTAAAACGACCGCCCCGAAAGCCTTACCAGGTATCTTTCCTTCTTGTAGCCTTGGGTCTCATCGTGACATCGTGGATTAAAGGGTTCGGGGCCTAGAGAGAAATTCTGGTGACGGTCCGTGAAACTATCGAATAAGAAAATTAAGTACATAAAACGCCATGCCTCTAAGAAAGCACCTGAGGCGATTGCCAAAGATCTGCGCATAAGTGTCAAAGACGTTCAAATAGTTCTGAGAAAATCAGCAGACAGGCCGTCGTACGAAGCGATATCAACCCTTGACGAGATATTTCACTGGGGCCTTATTACTATTTCCTTTCTCGCCCCTCTTATGTTCTTGAGGGATATTTACGACTTTGCCAACCTCCCGCAATTGGCCTTTATCCAGGTTGGCGTAGTTTTTTTGTTTCTTATATGGTTGATCAAGGGCTTCATAAGCAAGAACTGTTTGGTCCTGAAGTCGTCTCTCCATTTGCCCATCCTTGGCTTTGTCCTGTGGTCCATTGCATCTATAATCTATGCCCACAACAAATATGAAGGGCTTTTGCCCTGGATGCACTGGGCTGCATCTGCCTTGATGTTTTTTTTGATTATCAATGGTAGCCATGAAAAGAGACGCCTGATTCAGTTACTGGCCGCAATTTTTGTCTCAGGCTGTCTTTGTGCAATGCTCGGGATTGCCCAACATCTCTTCAATCTGTCCTGGGTGCCCCAGGTAGTTGCCCCAGCCGCCACCTTTGCCAACAAAAACATGGCGGCTCATTTTGCTATCCTGACATTCCCCCTTGCCGTGGGGTTCATCTTGAATAGCAAAGAGCCAATTTGGGACTGGACTTTTGGCGTGGCGTCAGGCCTGATGATCGTCTTTTTGTTATATACCCAAACCAGGGCTGCATGGGTCGCTCTGGCAGTTGAGTTTCTCTTTTTGGCTTTTTTGTTCCTCAGAGAGTATATCAGGAATAGAGATGTCCCTTATTGGAATCACAATAAGAGCCTGGCAGCAGGACTGGCCTTTCTCATGCTTTTCGTTATGATGAACCTGGGGCCTCAGGGGTTCAGGTGGGGCCTTGGAGAGATTGCTGAACGGACCGCCACCATGGCAAAATACAAAGAGTCCCGCCTTGCGGGATCGGAGGAGGAATCGCAAGGGCAATCGGAAGGGGAGTTGGAAGAGGAAAGTGTTGCCGATACATCCATTGCCTTGAGGACCGCTATCTGGCGCAATACCCTTGAGATGATCAAGGATCATCCCTGGATAGGGTTGGGACTTGGGAATCATAAGCTCTTTTACCCTCTCTACCATCGCAAGGTGGTCACGGAGCAGGTCTTCAGTGAAACAGCCCAGTTGACAAATGTTCACAATGATTTTTTACAGACGTTTGCCGAACTGGGTATGGTCGGAATACTTCTCCTGGGCTGTATATGTTTCGCGTTGGCGAGAATTATCCTTCGCTTAACCTCAGCCGAGTATCCTCGTAATACGCGATTTTGGACAATAGGAATCACGGTGGGGATTGTCGGCTTGTTGGTCAATTCATGTTTCAGTTTTCCGTTTCAGCGTGCCATACCCCCTTTTGTCTTGATGATTTTTATAGGAATTCTTGGCTCTTTTTACGCAGGACATAACAGGAGATTTTATACGATCCGGCAAAGATGGATTATATTGTTCGCTTTGGTCATTGTTTTTGTTGGATTAGTATGGCTGATTCGCTTTCATTACCTTGGCATAAGATGCGACCAGCATTTCTTGCATATTACTCAACTGGAAAAAATGAAAAATTGGCGAGGTGTCATTGCTGAAGGGAAAAAAGCATATCGCTATAACCCTGCTCGTGTCAAGATACTGTCCTACATGGGGCGGGCTTACATAGAAACGGGCGAGCACCAGAAAGGGATTGAGGCTTTGCAGAAGGTAATAGCGGCCTATCCCAACCACATGAATGCCCTGTTGAATATCGGTGTCGCCTACGGCAGCATCGGAGATAATCAGCATGCCGTAGAGGCATATGAAAAAGTGTTGCGGATCAAGCCCGACTATTCCAAGGTCCACAACAACATGGCTAACATCTATATGAAACAAAAGAATTTGGACAAGGCGCTTGAGGAATTCAAATTGGCCGCTGAACTCGATCCCGAAAATAGCGTAATACATTTTAATGTCGGCATTGTTGAGATGCAAAAGAGACGATATCAGGAAGCAGCCGAGGCCCTTGAGAAAGCGGTTCGACTTAACCCTAAGTGGGACTTAGCGCAAAAAAACCTTGGTGTTGTGTATTTCCAGTTTTTGAATAGAAAAAAAGAAGGCATTCGGCATCTCAGGAAGGCATTGAAGCTCAACCCCGGGATTAAAGATGCAGCCCATATACGCAAACTGATCGACTTCATGGAGGTACAGTGAGTAAGTTTCCGACTCAAGGGGATCAAGGGGATGAAATCCGTTTTGAAAAGGAAATAGAGATAAACGGAGGACCTGTTAATTTTTCTTATGAGGATGAAATGCGGAGTCTACGGCGGGAATCAGAGATTGAAAAACTGCATCGCCGGATCACATTATTGTCGATACTTCTTCCATGCTTGCTAAGTGCAATTCTGTTCTTTGCCTACTCCAAAATGAAATACAGGCTAAATCAAGTACAAGATATGAGGGCAACCGAGGTGAAAGCCCTGTCTCAGGATGTTGCAGGTAGGGCGACTTCCCTTGAGAAATCTTTCGTGTCAATCATGGAAGAACTAAAAAGAGATAAACGGGCAATTGAGAAGCTGAGTGGATCGAAAGTAGACAAGAAAGGCTTGGAAAAAGTGGAAAAGCAATCCGCTGAACTTGCCAATATGCTTGCAGGGCTTCAAAAAGACTGGGCTAAGCAGAAGGAGTCTCTGGCACGTTTAGTAAAGGATCAAAAAAGGCAAGCTGCTAAATCGAATAAGACTCTGAAAGCCTTAGCAAATGAGTTGAACGAAGAGAAGCAGGCTATTGAAAATTTGAGTCGGACATTGAAAAAGGAGGTGACCGGAATCGTTCAGGCCATCGAAAGGGTAACAAAGGATGCACACAAACAAGACTCAGCTATCAAAGATCTCTCAGAGCATAAAGAAGAATTGGATAATATCCTCGAGAATAAGTGGTCAGGTTATCAGACAACAATTTCTCTATTACAGAAGGAAATAGGATCTATCGAGGAAGAAGTGTTGCGGTTACAAAGACAGGTCAACATGGCTCTAAGAAACAACACAGATACCCTCACACTGGAACCGGATAAGATCATAGAACAAGAAATCACGGAGTAGGGAGGAGGCCTGGTTGCGCACCCTTCATCGAACCCTTTCCAACGCACCTTAAGCTGTCATAATTCGGCCGAAGCCAACCCACGACACAGACTTTATTACTTACCGCTGCTTCCTCCCGGACCTGACGGGGTTCGTAACCGCCTGTTGCGTGGCGCCCGACCTGAAACAGCTCTTGGAACATGGAAATGCAGGCCCTCAAAAGGGAATTCAGCCCCGCATTGAGCGGATTTCGGGTAACAGGACACCGCTAACTTCCCGCTTAGCGCAACCAGGTGATTGTTTTATACCTTAAAGCGGCCTCTATTTCAACTCAAAAAGACCGGCATGAATGTGAAAGGCCCCCTTTATACTCCGCACGGCCGTAAATGGCGTTTCTTGAAAGAGATTTAGGATTGACGATTGATGATTGATGATTGAAAACCAATCGACAATCGACAATCGACAATCGACAATCCAAAGACAATCAACAATCAACAATACTCAAGGTATAGGTGGGTGGGGTCGACGAATACTATATATAGCGCCAGTGGCAAAAAAAATCCCATATGTAGATTTTTTGCTTGACATTCTTGTTTTTTCAGTGTAACGGCGTCATCACTTTAACCAACTTAGGGGCTTGCCCCAATAACTTCTGAACAGGACACGTTTTCTTGCAACGTCTTGCCCTCTGGCTGCAGCACGCATCGAACCCGCTCCATCTGTATTGCCGTCTGGTGGATATCGGTCTGAGTAGGCCCTTTTCTATGGCCCTCAGCCGCAACTATGAGCGACTTGTTTACTCGTGGCTCAGGCCCGTGACGGCCTGCATGCATGGCATAGGCCGCTTTTTCAGTTAATGGCGGCATCTCTCCGGTCTCTTCTAAGTTAACTCAAACTCTGTGGCGACCTAAGCATATACTGCGCTCCATGCCTATGCTTACTAGAACCCGGGTTGAGCGGTTCACCGTTTATGGTTCACGGTTAAAGAGCCCTAACCCTTTGATATGAAAAGCATATTGAAGTGCATAGTGCATAGTGCATAGAGCAGAGCGCATAGAGCAACCCCAACAACCCTGGGGATAATTTTTTACGCTATGCGCTATGCGCTATGCCCTATGCGCTATGAGGGATATCAATAGATTATAACCTTTGAACCCCTGGCCCAGACCCCTGGCCCAGACCTGGGTGATAGGCTTAATAGCCTGATCCGAACACCCAGTGCCCTATACACTTAGCAGGCTGATCTGACTATATAGCGCCAGGGCAGGCTGGATTACTGGCTTGGTAGCTCATAATAAGCCGAAGCGCCAGGGCGGGCCTGAACCTTGAACCTTGAACCGATCAGTTTAGGTAGAAAAAATTACGGGTAAGGGAGTGTTGGAGTATTGGAGTATGGTAGATGAGAGACTCTACAACGTTGCGCAAGAAAGCATGAACAAGTATAATTATAATTTCTTGTCTGCGGTTGAGGCCGCTATCCGCCACTATCACATGCTCGATCAGGGAGATACCGTCCTGGTGGGCGTTTCAGGTGGACCCGACTCTGTCGCCCTCCTTCACAGTCTTGTGATCCTTGGGCCTAAGTGGTCTCTCCGATTGGTCACAGCACATCTAAACCACCAATTACGCGGAGCGACTGCAGATCAGGAGGCAGCCTTCGTCGGCAGGCTATCTGCGGATTTGGGTCTTCACTGTGAAATCGGTTTAAAAGACGTGGCAAAATACGGCGCCGATCACCGACTATCGCTCCAGGAAGCAGCAAGGGTAGTTCGTTACGCCTTCTATGATGAGGCAGCGGCCAAGTATGCTGCCAGCAAGATCGCCCTTGGGCATCATGCGGATGACAATGCTGAATCGATCCTCATGCATTTCCTTCGAGGAACAGGCCCCTTAGGGCTTGCCGGCATTCCTCCTGTTCGTCATAGACGCATTATCCGACCACTCATAGGCTTGACCAGGAAAGACATAATGGCTTTCCTCAAACGGGGTGGCTTTAAGTACGTGACGGACCGTTCCAACCTCGATACAAAATATCTCCGCAACCGGATACGTCATGAACTGTTGCCTCACCTTAAGGAGCGCTATAACCCGAATATCGTTTCCGCCCTGAACCGACTTGCCTCCATTCTCAGGGATGAAGAGGCTTTCTGGGACCGGGAAGTTAGCCGAACACTTCAGGATTTTGTGCTGGAGCAGAAACCAGATCGCCTATCCCTTATGACACGCGGGCTCTCTGATCTGCATCCAGCCCTGTTGCGTCGTCTGGTGCGCCACGCTGTCCTATTACTAAAAGGGGAACTGAAACCACTGGCCCATGTTCATGTGCAAGCAGTTCTACGGCTCATGGTCGCGCCTTCACCTTCGGGAAGCCTCGACCTGCCGCATGGGGTTAGGGTGGTTCGTGATCGGGAAGAGATCAACTTTTTGTTGGGCCCTGCTGAGGAAAATACCGGGTTTGAATATCACATACCCCGCATACAGACGACCTTTATCCGTGAGATCGACATCTTTCTACAACTTTCGGTCTGTGATGTCAGGGAAGTCTCTCACCTCAAAGACTGTCCTCTGACCACAGCGCTTTTTGACCTAACTGCGGTCACTTTTCCGCTCAAGGTCAGGAACTTCAAGCCGGGAGACCGATTCAAGCCCTTGGGGATGGCCGGCTCACAGAAGCTAAAGACCTTTTTTATCAACCACAAGGTTCCCCGCTCGAAGAGGCAGAGCTGCCCTGTTCTCCTTAGTAGTGGAAAAATTATATGGGTAGGTGGATACCGCATAGATGATACGGCCAAGATCACCGGGAAAACGAAAAAGGTCTTGAAAGCCGAGCTTTTGCCCGCATAATTAATCCGGCATAATTAATAAAGATTGAAATCTTGGTTTTATTGTAGTATATTTCTATTAATTTGAGAATTTTAGTGTTTGTTGTGTTTGAGGAGCAAAGCGCATAGAGCATAGCGGAAAGGATAGAAACGCTATGCGCCATGCTATAATCAGGGAGGTTATCCTTTCGTGAACCCTTTTTACAAAAATCTGGCCCTATGGCTGGTGATCAGCCTCATGATGATCTTACTCTTTAACCTGTTCAATCAGTCGAGGGTCCCGGATAACGAGGTTAGTTACACAGAATTCATGGCTCAAGTCGAAAAGGGCAATATCGTCGGGGTCGTGATTCAGGGTCAAGAGATCTCTGGTACTCAGGTAGACGCTACCCGCTTCAAGACCTTTGCCCCTCACGATGCAGACTTGATCAAGGCTCTTAGGAGCCGCGGGGTGACTATTAAAGCCAAACCTCCTGCTGAATCCCCGTGGTATATGAATCTGCTGGTATCATGGTTTCCGATGATTTTGTTGATCGGCGTATGGATATTCTTCATGCGCCAGATGCAAGCAGGGGGGGGAAAGGCCCTCTCCTTCGGGAAAAGTAAAGCCCGGCTTCTATCAGAGCAGTCTGAACAGATAACCTTTGATGATGTTGCAGGCATTGATGAAGCCAAGGAAGAGTTAGGCGAAATTATTGATTTTCTGAAAGACCCGAAAAAGTTTACCCGTTTGGGCGGAAGAATCCCAAAGGGGGTGCTTCTGATGGGCGCACCTGGAACTGGCAAGACGCTTCTGGCGCGGGCAATTGCCGGAGAAGCCGCTGTTCCCTTTTTCAGCATTAGCGGTTCGGATTTTGTGGAGATGTTTGTAGGCGTTGGGGCTTCCCGTGTCAGGGATCTATTTGTGCAGGGGAAAAAAAATGCGCCGTGCATAATCTTTATTGATGAAATTGACGCCGTGGGCCGGCACAGGGGCGCTGGCCTTGGAGGGGGACACGATGAAAGAGAGCAGACTTTGAACCAGCTCCTGGTAGAGATGGATGGATTTGAATCGAACGAGGGCGTCATTCTGATATCTGCCACAAACCGACCTGACATTCTGGACCCTGCCCTTACGCGACCCGGGCGTTTTGACCGCCAGGTCGTTGTGCCAGTGCCCGATGTAAAGGGCCGTGAAGGAATCCTGAAGGTTCACAGCCGCAAGACGCCCCTGGCCGACGATGTGGATTTATCCATTCTTGCAAGGGGCACACCTGGATTCTCCGGGGCGGACCTCGAAAACATGGTCAATGAAGCCGCACTTCTGGCAGCCCGGTTTGACAAAGAGCGTTTGGAAATGGTTGACTTTGAGGAGGCTAAGGACAAGGTGCTCATGGGCACGGCCCGCAAGAGTATGATCATCAGCGACGAGGAGAAACGGAATACCGCCTATCATGAAGCGGGCCATACCCTGGTAGCCAGGATGATCCCCGGGACCGATCCAATTCACAAAGTGACCATCATTCCACGGGGCCGTGCCCTGGGGCTTACACAACAACTCCCTATTGATGAAAAGCACACCTACCCGAAACAATACCTCCTGGACGGCCTTGCTGTGCTCATGGGTGGTCGGGTAGCCGAAGAGTTGGTGCTGGACGAAATGACCAGTGGGGCTGGTAATGATATTGAGCGAGCCACAGAAACCGCGCGCAAAATGGTCTGCCAGTGGGGCATGAGCGAGAAATTGGGCCCTCTTGCCTTTGGCCAGAAAGAAGAGCAGATCTTCCTCGGAAGAGAGTTCGCTCAACATAAGGACTATAGTGAAGAAACGGCTGTGCTCATTGATCAGGAGATCAGGGAGATCGTCACCAAGGCTTATGAAAAGGCCAAAAAGATCCTGATGGAGAACATGGGTGCCCTTCATGCCCTGGCACAGGCCCTGCTCGAGAGAGAAACCCTGGTAGAAAAGGAAATAGATGCCATCATCGCTGGTGATGTCCCCGAGACAGCGGGGGCAAAGGAAGAAGAAATAAGATCTGATGCACATACCGAGGATAAGACCACGGTGCCCGGCAAACTCCGGCCGCTTCCCAGCTAAATGTCTCGGAATTTGTACGACCTATTGAGATCATACGTCTTATGGCGGCATCCGATTTATACCACTCACATGGAGTAATGGAGTAATGGAGTGTTGGAGTACTGGAGTAGTGGATAGCAAACAAAGTGTCATCTATTCCATCACTCCGGTACTCCATTGCTCCAACACTCCCTGGCCCAGACCTGGATTACTGACTTGGTAGCTAATAATAAGCCGAAGCACCAGGGCAGGCCAATTGGGGCGAAGCCCCTAAGTTCATACTGTGAACATGAATATGAACGGGCAAACCGTGTTTGAGCTTCAATGCGGCCCTTATTTGCTGCCCTTAGGGCCTCGGACTATAATTATGGGCATCTTAAACGTAACGCCCGATTCATTCTCCGACGGAGGTCTTTATTTTGACAAGGAAGATGCGGTAGCCCAAGGGGAGGCGCTGGCGGGTGCCGGGGCTGATATCATTGACGTAGGAGGGGAGTCATCGCGCCCCTTTTCAGAGCCAGTGCCTGCGGAGGAAGAGATTCGCCGGGTAGTTCCGGTTATTGAAGAGCTCGCCCGTCGTCTTTCCATACCCATATCGATTGATACCACCAGGGCACAGGTGGCAGCACAGGCCCTTGAAGCAGGGGCAGTTATGGTTAATGACATAGGAGCGCTGAGACTCGATCCGGCCATGGCAGCCCTAATTGCGGATGCAGATGTGCCCGTCGTGTTGATGCATATGAAAGGCACCCCCAAAACCATGCAGATGAATCCACAGTATAAAGATGTGGTTGGGGAGGTCAAAAGCTTTTTGGCTGATGTCATTCACAGAGCTGAAGATTCAGGCATTGACCGCAGCAAAATCATCGTGGATCCGGGAATCGGTTTTGGCAAGACGGTCAGCCATAATTTACGCCTTATCAAAGATCTTTCGGCATTGCAGCCCCTTGGAGTCCCTATTGTGATCGGCCCGTCTCGCAAGTCTTTTATATCAAAGCTTTTGGGCGCCGGGGACGAACGCCGCGAGGTGGGAACACAAGCTGCAGTTGCAGTTGCTGCCTTGAATGGAGCGCACATAGTACGCGTCCACAATGTGGAACGAACCAGAGAGACCTTGAAACTCGTGGATGCGATCAAAAATTCATGATCATAACCAATGACCGGTACTGAGCCCGCAAGGGCCTCTTATAAGCGTATCCTTTTAATTCTTGCTACGCTTGTCCTCTTACTTGGAGTGGGCGTACTGTTTTATGGAAAGCAGGATGAAGTCACACTGGCCATCCCTGTCAAATTCGACCATATTCCCCATGACCTACTCACTGTTGGAAATCCCCCCCCTGTACTTGAGGCCCGTTTAAAGGGTCCTTCAAGGGTCCTTAGAGGTCTTAAGGACTCGCAACTCTCTTACAAGATTGACCTGTCTGAGGTCAAACCCGGGCCGTTATTTGTCAAGATATCCTCTGAAATGATCAAAGTCCCACGGCGGGTCTCGGTCCTTGAAATTGATCCGGTCTCCTTCACCATAACTATCGACAAACGGATGGAAAAAATCGTCCCAGTTGTGGCCGATTTGAACAAAGATCCAGCCTCTGGCTACGTCATATCCCGTGTGGTGGCTACTCCTTCTACGGTCCGGCTTACCGGATCCATGAGTCTGCTGCAAGAAATTTCGGCCGTGCGCACCACACCTGTTGATGTGGGAGGATTGATCGAGACGATCAAGAAGAAGGTGGCCTTGAATCTGAATCATAATCCCCATGTTCAGGCAATTGGCGGTGGCCTGGTTGAAGTCGAAATTGTGGTTAAGCAAAAAATCGTTGAAAAATGGCTGCGTATTGCTATTCAGGCCACAGGGTGCAATTACAAGTACGTAATCACCCCTGACTGCATTGAAATCCTGCTCAGAGGTCCCTTGAATACATTGAAAAAGCTGTCCCAGGGCAACGGGGTACAGGTCTATGTTGACCTGGAGCGTTTACAACCGGGCACGTATGTGCGCCGTGCTGTCATCAAACCACCTCTGAACACCACGCTGGTGGAGGCAAAGCCAGAGGTGTTTACTGTAAAAGTGGTTGAGTCAGATTGATGGTGAGTTTATTGGGTTTATTGGGTAGGCGCATAGCGCATGGCGCATGGCGTTTTTCTGCTTTACCCTGTGCGCTATACGCTTTGCGCTATGCGCTATGCGCGTAAGACAAATGCTGCTGGCTATTGATATAGGCAATACCAACACTGTGATCGGGGTCTATGATGGTGACCGTCTCATCCATGACTGGCGCCTGCGAACCGAAAGGGATGCGACCGAGGACGAGTTCCACCTGCTCGTCAAGAGTTTGTTTTCCCTTGAGGGTATAGAGATAAGGTCTATCACCGGGACCATTATCTCCTGCGTAGTACCCCCCATGACAAACATCTTTGACACTTTTTGCACCAGATATCTTCATCACCGGCCGCTGTGGGTGGATGCCGCCACACTTACAGACATGCCCATCCTCTATGATAACCCGAAAGAGGTAGGAGCGGACCGGATCGTCAATGCTGTTGCAGGCTTCCACAAATACCATACGAGCCTGGTTGTGGTTGATTTTGGCACCGCCACAACATTTGATTGCATTTCAGAGGATGGCGCCTATCTGGGTGGCGCTATCAGCCCCGGTATTCTGATCTCTTCAGAAGCCTTATTTCAAAAGGCCTCCAGGCTCCCGCGGGCGGAGATCTTTGCCGCACCAAAGTGCGTGATTGGCAAGGATACTATGAGCAGCATGAACGCAGGTATCATTTACGGTTACGCAGGTCTTGTAGATGGGATTGTGCGGCGCATCAAAAAGGAGATGACTTCTGTGCCGAAAGTTATTGCCACGGGTGGTCTGGCCGAACTTATGGCGCAAGTAACAGAGTCCATCGAGGCAGTTGAACCACATCTTACCCTGGAAGGGCTCCACATCATTTACGACAAGGCACAGAAAAAATAGCATTTTTTTCACCAGATCGCCTTACTGTTTCCAAGAAACCCGTTCCAAAAAACGCCTTGACAATATTCGCAAAAAGTGTATTTATTACTCATTGTGAGCATATACCTATAACAAATAAAGTAACCGTTCACCAGTTCAAAGGTTCAGGGTTCAGTTAAAAGAATAGAGGTCAGAGATCAGAGGTCGGAGGTCTGGCTTCTGAACTCTGATCTCTGACTTCTGAACCGTGAACTTTGAACCTGTGAACGCTTACACTTTAGGTAATAAGGAGAAGTAAAAATGAAAAGACCGTATTTGATGAAGCAGGATGGAAAATATGAAATTAAGGTCCGTACTTGTGCGGGCTCGCTCGACGTCAGCCAGTTTGCCGCCCTTAGAGAGATCGCTGACAATTACGGCTCCGGCAAAATACATCTTACCGTAAGGCAGGAGGTCTTGCTTTTTGACATTGAGGAGAGTCATGTTGACGAGGCATTAAAAAAGTTAGAGGAGGTTGGTCTTAGAGGAGGTTCTGCTGGCTTCAGGGTAAGGAATATCGTTTGTTGTGTGGGTGAGAGATGTAAGAACTGTGTCCAAAATATCACAGGTCTGGCGGAAGACCTGGACAAAAAATATGGGGAACTGGAGCTCCCAGGGGCTGTGAAAATAGCGATGAGTGGTTGCCCCTTTCCGTGTACCCGACCATACTTTAATGATATAGGTATCATAGGAAGGGCATATCCCATTGTAGATGTGGAAAAATGTGATGGTTGTGGTAAATGTGTAGAGACCTGTCTCATGGACGCTATCACCATAAATGGAAATATGAAGGCTGTCATTAATAGGAAAAAGTGCAAGATGTGTGGAAGGGGCATCAACACCTGCCCGATTTCTGCCATATATGCGAAAGAAAAGGGTTTTACTATCCTGGTAGGTGGACGCGGTACTTGGCCTGCCTTTAAGGGGGAAACATTGGCTGAAATGTTAGACCCTGAGGATGTGGTTCCACTGGTGGGAAAGATACTTGACTATTATGAGCAAAATGCCCTTCCCCATGAAAAGAGACTCAGACCCTTTGTAAAAAGGATAGGCATAGAAAAGATGAGGAAGGAAATATTGGGTACTGAGAAACCGGTAGGCCAAAGATGGAGAGAGGCCAAGCTATAAGACCGCCCAAAGGACGGGGTTTTCCAGGACACTAAAAGGACAATAGGAATTTAAACGTGAAAAAGGCAGATGTAGTAATCGTGGGAGGGAACGTTGCTGGTCCTGTTGCGGGAATAACAGTTAGGAGGCACTACAAGGATGCCAGCATCCTGCTTATTCGAAAGGAAAAAAGGGTTATGGTGGTCTGTGGCATCCCGTACATCTTCGGGACTGTGGGTTCTCCCGATAAGAACATTATCCCTGATGCCCTCCTTTCCAATAATGGCATCGACTTTATCGTCGATGAAGCAAGCTCTGTGGATCGGGCGGCGAAGACCCTGACCACCTCGGGTGGTGAAACCGTCGGCTATGAGAAGCTAATCCTTGCGATCGGTTCTCTGCCGTTGCGTCCTCCGATACCTGGCATCGAACTGGAAAATGTTTTCCTCGTATGGAAGGATGCGGACTACCTCGCGGGGATGCAGCAGGTGTTAGGCAAGGCTAAAGAGATAGTTGTCATTGGCGGAGGCTTCATCGGTGCCGAAATGGCCGACGAATGCAAGAAGATAGGGGACGTGAATGTGACTATGGTCGAGATCCTGCCCCATTGCCTTCTTCTTGCGGTTGACGAGGAATTCTGCATCCTGGCAGAAAACAAGCTCGCTGAACGCGGAATAAAGATCATCACCAACAACGGCGTGCGTGCCATCCTCGGAGATGGCAAGGTCAACTCCGTGGAGCTTCAAGACGGCGAAAAGCTAAAGGCGGATGCTGTGATCGTCGGCATCGGCGCCGTGCCCAATACGGAGCTTGCCAAAAAAATGGATCTGAAGATTGGTGAGCAAAGGGGAATCTGGGTCGATGAATATATGAGGACAAGCGATGAGCATATCTTTGCCTGCGGGGACTGTGCCGAGAAGTTCTCCTTCTTCACCAAGAAGCCATCAGGGCTACGGCTCGCTTCCATAGCGACTATTGAGGCCAGGATCGCCGGTGCCAATGTTTTTGAGCTGAAAAGGAAGAATATAGGGGTAATCGGGGTGTTCTCCACCGCCTTTGGCGATTTCGCCCTCTCGACATCGGGGCTCACTGAGAAAGCAGCAAGGGAGGCCGGGTTTGACATCAGCATCGGTGAGGCACAAGCGCCCGATAAACATCCTGCCTCGATGCCCAATGCAAAAGATTTAAAGATAAAACTAATATTTGACAAAAAGACCGCGAAGCTCATCGGCGGAGAGATCTCAGGCGGTGTGACAACGGGTGAAATGGCAAATATTATCGCTGCTGCGATACAGAACGAAATGACAGCGGATCAGGTCACTACCTTCCAGATGGGCACCCATCCGGCCCTTACCAGCTCGCCCATTATCTACCCGATCGTAAATGCCGCTGAGCAGGCTCTATTCAAACTGCGCTAATTGAACGTCTCGGAATTTCTACAACATAGTGAAATTATAGCACTTTATCAGCTTGGGTGCAATCCCAGAAAAGGAATGAATGATGGAATAGTGGAATAATGGAATGTTGGGGATGAAAAGCCGAAAAGAATCATTTCTTAATTGTTCTCATTCCTCTTAACCCATCATTCCATCATTCCAGTATTCCATTATTCCAATTGTGAGCGAAGCGAACTAACTTCCATGCCCAGGTTATGATACCCCTTGCCACTGGTACAATTGATAGTACAACCCCTGTTTGGCTATCAGTTCGTCGTGGGAGCCAACCTCTCTGATACGGCCCCTGTGAAGGACGATGATACGGTCGGCATGCCGTATGGTGGAAAGCCGATGGGCCACCACGATGGCCGTGCGATTTTGCATTACTCTCACGGTTGCCTCCTGGATCAAGCGTTCCGTCTCCGTATCCACGCTAGAGGTCGCCTCATCAAGGATCAGAATCTCAGGATCGCGGGCAAGGGCACGGGCAAAGGCCACCAATTGACGCTCACCGCTTGACAGGGTGCGGCCGGCCTCGGTCAACACAGTATCGAACCCGTGAGGAAGGCGTTGAATCAACCGGTCAAGATTGCACGCTGCAACAATCTCATGCAAGCGATCATGCGGGAGGCGGGGGTTTCCTACAGTAATGTTATTCCGTATAGTGTCTGCAAACAGAAACACATCCTGAGTGATCAAGGCCATGCGAGCGCGCAGGAAGGCTCTTGGGATTAGGCGTATATCAACCCCGCCAAGATTGATGCTCCCTTTGATCGGATCATAGAACCGTTCAAGAAGGTGGATGAGAGTCGATTTACCCGCCCCGGTCGGCCCCACAATGGCCACAGTCTCGCCAGGCCGAACGGTCAATGAGATATCCTTCAGGACCCAGTCACGCCCCAAATAGGAAAACCAGACGTTACCAAAGGAAATCGTGCCTTCTTTGTCCGGCATGCGCCTTGAGATCTTGGCATCGGCAATCCGCTCCTGGCTGTCAAAAAGGAGGAAAAGCCGCTCAGATGAAGCCATGGCTGACTGCATGATGTTGTACTTCTCCGCAATATCTCGAATAGGCCGGAAGAACATCCTCATGTAGGCAATGAAGGCGACCAGGGCGCCAAGGCTGAGAGTTTCTACCAGCACACGTCCGCCCCCATACCATATGACCAGCGCTGTGGTAACCGAGCTCAGGACCTCGATAACAGGCATAAACACCGCAAATATGTTGATCTGGCGCATTCCGACCAGGTAATTTTCGTGGTTGAGCTTGCGAAAGCGTTCGTAGTTTTTCTTCTCCTGCAAGAACAACTGGACGATACGAATGCCATCAATGGTCTCTTGAAGCCTTGTGTTGATCTCAGCTATCTTAACCCTGAGTTCCCGAAAGACATCCCTTGCCAGGCGGCTGAAGCACGCTGTAGCCAGAAATATGAACGGAAGCATTAAGAAACAGATCAGAGCAAGTTGCCAGTTCATAAGCAGAAGTACAACAGTGATGCCAAGGATAAGAAAGATATCTTTGAAAAGTACCGTGATAATAGAAGTAAAAAAATCGTGCATGTTCTGAACATCACTGGTCATGCGGGTCACCAGGCGTCCTACCGGATTTCTGGTAAAAAACGCCATGGAAAGCCCCTGGATGTGCCTGAAAAGGGTTAGTCTCAGGTCGTGCATAATAGCTTGTCCCGCATATTCCATAATGATCACATGACCGAAGCTGAAAACAAAATGGCAAACGACAACGCCAATAAAGATCAGCGCAATGCGGGCAACTCCGGCATAATCCCCCCTCCGAAGATCCGCAAGGTCGGCCTTGTTCAGCTCAGAAAGATCCTCGTAGCGAATCCTTGCATGGGGCCATTGGATCTCAAATAACGAGGGATACCGGCTGACCACCATTTCGATCCCCGGCCTCCGCAGGTCAGCCGCGTAGAACCGTTGTTGCGGGGAGGTTCCGGGCTTATCATCCACGACGTCCTGCACGATGTAGCGGTCAATAGCCACCTTGGTCAGATAAGGAAGCGCCAGGTCCAGGACCGTAATGGCTGTAACGAGCCCAATGGAAACCAAGAACAACAGACTATATGGGCGGATATACGGAAAAAGCCTTCTGAGCAATCTAAGATCGTACGGCTTGCCCAGTTGATCCTCTTCAAAATATCCGTAGTCACGTCGCATCATCCAATCCTTCCTCAATCTCCTGCCAGCGATACGTCCTGCTGTAATATCCCTCCAGGGCCACTAGTTCGTCATGGGTGCCAGCCTCGGTTATGCGCCCTCTTTCCAGCACGATAATCAGCTCAGCGTGTCGCACATGGCTGAGCCTGTGAGAGACGATCACCGTAGTCCGCTCAAAGGAAATGTCTCGGATACTGGCCAGGATAGTCGCAGCCGTCTCTGTATCCACCTGACTCATGGGATCATCCAAGATAAGGATAGGTGCTGAGATAAGAAGGGCCCTTGCCAGAGCAAGGCGCTGCTTTTGACCGCCCGAGAGCGTGACCCCTTTTTCTCCAATGAGTGTATCGAATTGATCGGGAAACCGCATGATGGTGTCATGTAAGTGGGCTGCGCGCGCTGCCTGTATGATCTCTTCATCAGAGGCATTTTCCTTGCCGAAGCAGAGATTATCCCGGATACTTCCGGAAAACAGAAACGCATCCTGGGGCACCACCGCCATGTGGCCTCGCAGGGTTTCAAGGGGTATCTGGCGGATATCCATCCCGTCAATCAAAAGACCTCCCTCTGTAGCGTCAAGAAGCCTTGAAATCAGGTGGCACAGTGTGGTTTTGCCGCTTCCTGTTGGGCCGACCACACCGAGGGTTTGGCCTGATGCCACTGAAAATGAGATCTTTGAAAGGACAGAGGGCTGCCCTGGCCTGTACCTTAAACCCACCTGATCAAATAGAATATCCCCTTTAAGCGTTTTTACGGGGCTTTCCCTTTCCAGGCTCACAATTTCAGGCCTGGTTTGCAGGATTACGTTTATCCTATCAAGAGAAGCAGCTCCTCGCTGGATCAGGTTCATAACCCATCCCATGGCCATCATGGGCCAGGTAAGAAGACCCAGGTAGCTGATAAAGGCTACAAAATCCCCCGGCGTGATGGTAAAATCGATTGTCTGGCGCCCACCCAGATAGAGCACCAGGGCTAAGCTGATGTTGGAAAAAAAGATCATGCCTGGGAAAAAAAGACCTGTAACCCGGACCAGCCGAAGATTCTTACCCAGATAGTCCTTTGAGATATCCGAAAGTCTTTCGGCTTCCGCCCCCTCCCGATTGTAAGCCTTGACTACCCGGATGCCGGCAAAACGCTCCCGGACCACCTCGGTTATCTCGGCAAAGGAGGCCTGAACCTCCCTGTACAGGCTGTGCATGCGCCTGCTCAACACACGGGCCAATACAACAATGATCGGCATGGGCAGCAGGGCGAATAGAGTCAGGGTCACGTTGATGTACAGCATAAAACCAATGGCGGCCAGGCCAAGAACCACTGCATCTGTTAGGGCCACCATCCCCATGCCAACGGCCATACGGACATGCAGGATGTCATTGGTGGCATGGGCCATGAGGTCCCCGGTTTTGGTCTTGTCAAAATAGCCTGCAGAAAGGGTCTGGATATGGAAAAAGAGGCGGTTTCGTATCCCCTCCTCCACCCGTCGCGAGGTTCCTATAAGACAGCGCCGCCACACAAAGCGAAATATGCCAATCAACAGGGCAATGCCTACAATGTACAGGGCATACCGAAGGAGATTTGCGGCCGTGACGCAACAGATCGCAAAGTCATCCACAGCCCATTTGATGACGCGAGGGACAAGGAGTTGGAGGATGTCAACCACAAACAGAGAAAAAAGGCCAAGAAGGATAACAGCCCTTTTTTCCACAAAGTAGGATTTAAGAATGCGGTATGATTTCATCATGAACTCAATAAACACAACAAATTCTATTGCTAACAGAGAGAAGAACAAGAGTCAAAATGATTTCCACTGAAGACGCTTTGTTGACTTTTATCAACCCCATTGATAGAATTTAGTTCCCTTCCAAAAAACCTAGGATTTTCCGCCGTAGGCGGATAGAAATTACGAGACGTTATGGAACCAGGAACTATCGTTGAATATATTGATCGCAAGCAGATTGTTTGCGCTGTGGTCTTGGGTAACAAGAATCAAAAGCTTCGTATGCTCACCGAGCACAACCGCGAGGTAAGCCACGCAGAAAAACGGCTGGCACATGTCAGCAGTGATCGCCTTGATCCCAGGACTGGTAGAGACGCTTTAGTCAATCTTCTCAAGACCACAGTGGTAAGGAGAAGGAAGTTACAGAAGCAAATAGACGTTGAAGCACTCTGGGAGGTGCTTCACGCGGAGGCCACATGGATTGATCCGCAGACCATGGCAGAATTCTCCTTTGATGGCGAAATCTCCAGTGACCATACCTCAGCAGTCATGCGGGCGCTTTTTGAGGATCGTCTTTATTTCAAGTTTGACACCCATCGATTTTCCCCCAACAGCCCCGAACGGGTAGCCCAGATTGCAGCCCAAGCAGCCCTTGAAGCCAGAAAGGCCCATACCATGGAGGAAGGAAGCAGGTGGATAAAGGAGGTCCTGGAGAGTCCACATCCGTCAGCCCCATCCAACAAAGAAGAGATTATTGAAATACTGAAGTCATTTTATCTCTTCGGAAAAGACAGCCCCCAGTACAACATCGGTAAGGAGATCGTTTCACGGTCTGGTCTGGACCCAAAGGACGGTCCTTTTCACCTCCTGGTCAAATTGGGGATTTGGAACCATGATGAAAACCTGAACCTCCATAGATTCGGGATATCTGATACCTTCCCCCCTGAAGTCACAGAGGCCGTAAAGGAGCTTGACGACAAGAAAACAGAGGTCAAGCCGGATGGAAAACGACGAGACCTTACAGAGCTCTCAACCATCACGATTGACGGCCAGGGTACGCTCGATTTTGACGATGCCATCAGTATTGAGCCCGAAGGAGATGGGTTTCGGCTTTGGATACACGTAACCGATGTATCACACTTCCTGGAAAAGCAGGGTGCAGTGGACGAAGAGGCCCTGGCCCGGGGCAGTTCCATCTATATGCCCGATAAGCGCATGCCCATGCTCCCCCGGCCTCTGACAGAAAACCTCTGCAGCCTGAAGGATGGGCAAAATCGCTTGGCCATAACTATAACGGCCCGTCTTGACAATTCGGCAAGGGTACTGGAGTACGAAATCTTTCCGAGTATCATCCGGGTAAACCGACAGATGACCTATTATGATGCTAACTTAATGGTAGATCAGGATTCAAAGCTTTCAGCAATCTTTGAGGTGGCCCAGAAATTTCGCAGGTTCCGTTTGAATGCCGGAGCCATTCAACTCACCCTTCCCGAGATGAATGTCTGGATAGACAGCAACAGAGAGATCTCCGTAACTCAGATAAATCGAGAAAGCCCCAGTCGCTTCATGGTGTCTGAATGTATGATCCTGGCCAATTGGCTGGCAGGCCGATTCTTCCGAGACCAGGGACAATCAACCATCTTCAGGTCACAACTGGAACCCCGTGGACGTCTCATTGACGAAGGTGGTGGAACACTCTATCAAAACTGGATGCAGAGGAGGCTCTTGAGCCGGGTCATCATAGGGATTGAGCCTGAACCCCACACAGGTGTTGGACTGGACGTCTACGTCACCCTGACCTCTCCTTTGCGGAAATATCTTGATCTGGCCACGCAACGCCAGCTCAGGAGTCTCCTGGGACTGGAGGCCTCATATTCCGATGAAGACCTCAGATTCATTATACAGACTGTTGAGCAGCCCATGAGTTACATTACTGTGCTTCAGCGAGAACGTCTCCGCTATTGGATTCTAAGATACCTTGAACGTCATGCAGGGCAGAAAGAAGAGGCCCTGGTCCTTGAAAAACGTCGTCACAGGTATATCATACTCCTGACCAAGTACATGATTGAATGCTCACTCCCCTTAAACTGCAGAGCAGACCTCAAGCCGGAAGATACTATATTGGTCAAACTAGAACGTATCAGCGCCAGGGCCGACACGATCGGGCTGTCACTGGCTTAGGACCTACTTCTCCCTTGGCTCAAACTGCATGGTTTCATCGTTAAGGAGCCCAAGGTACTCATCATCTTTGCCGAACATGAACCAGAGATGGCCTACACTGAGGGCGGCCTCCCACGCAACATCCTCCTCCATTTCGATAAAAACATCCTCCGGTTGCACATTCGCGCACTTGACCCCAACTTCTTTGAAAAACTTCATAAACTTTTCTTTGTCAGACATCGTTCCCTCCTTGCTATATGATTTCGGATTGCGGATTGCGGATTGCAAAAGGCCCAATTCCTAACCCGGACAAGCCGAAAAATCCGAAATACGAAATACGAAACAAATCCGAAATACGAATTCTCAAAATGTTCAAAACAATTAACAAATATCCATTCTACCGGACTTCACTTTATCTAGCCATCTGTTTTGGTCATTTGAATTTTTGGAATTCGAAAATTGTTTGCGGCTTACGCCTTGAGAACAGTACGGATTTGCGGCTCACGCCTTGAAAACAGTACGATATTCGAATTTCGAATTTAGCCTTTATTGAAAGGTCTTATGACATTGGCCCCAAAAATTTCTGCCACAAAAAACACGAACTTCACAACGAAGCCCCCAGATACTCCTCCACCACCCTAATTGCCCGCTCCCGCTTTGCAAGCCGAATTTGATCGAAGAGAACCTGGCAGTCCTCAAGATTTAAGCTATCCACGACCCGATTTACCCTGACCTCGTCCTCACTGTGGGGTGCATCAGAGTCACCCGGAAGCAACTCATCTTTTTGAAGCAACTTGATGTAGATCAGGCTGCGAGCTGCCAGCAAGTCTGCCAGATCCTCCGGCAACCCCCCATGCAGGGCATAACGGAGGGTCAGAATGTCGCCTGGCCCCATGTTCCGCCGCCTTCCTTTAAGCCTGCGAACCACGGGTTCAAGCAAGTACACAACGCGAATCCTTTGGGCGCGCCCAAGGGCCTTCTTCAGGTAGTGATACAGGGGATAATGAATGTAGCCAGCTTCCACGTAAATATTCACCCCATGTGAAGTCAGGGGTTTGATGGCCTGCGCGCGCAGGCGTTCACGCATCACGAGCCGGTCCGCATCGGCCCTGGCAAATACCTGTACTGCCTTTACCACTCCATGAAATGGTGCCCTCAGAGAATGGGCATAGTAATCAAGCAGGGCTCCTGTGGCACGTTTTTCTGCCTTATACACGCTTCTAAGACGCGGGTCTTTCACTATGTCTTCCGGTGTTTTGCCATCTGAAAGGAGTTCGTGAATCTGAAGGAGGGTCTCAAGATAGGGCTCCACCTGAATGATCTGCCGGCCTTTGCTGTGCAACTCCCGGAGCAAGGCGCACATCAGACGCTCAAACCCGGGAAATCCCGAGTCGAGAGCCATCATGTACTCATCAATGGAAACCCGGCCGTCGAGCATGTCCAAAAACTCTGGCAAGGGTGCTTCTTCAAGCACGATGATCTGGTGTTGTTCCATTTCCAGCCGCGCATAAGGAAGAGCTTCAGCGTGATGGGATGAAAAACCTATGGTGATCATATCAAATATCTAAGTACAGGACATTTTTTTGACAGGATTAACTGGATAAATGCCGACTTCGCCAAAGTAGCGTCAGCTACGTCGGCTGAATTTGAATAAATCCAGTTCGTCAATAAAATTAATAACCTGCAGGATTTTGACGCTATGGCAGACCCAATAACTCACGAAAATCTGTGTAATCTGCGTAATCTGTGGATTAAAGATTAATGATGAACAGG
>JAGMBW010000103.1 GCA_023129535.1 Desulfobacterales bacterium | reverse complement strand
TCCACCACATCTTCGTCTTTGGAAGGCTCGGGCTTGGCCTCAGCAGAAGGACCGGCTTGTTCACCTGCCTGAGCCGCACCAGCAGCCTTGGCATACATGGCTTCTGCCAATTTGTGCGAAGTTTGCATCAGTTCCTCACTCATACGCTTGATCTCATCGGTATCGGTCCCTTCCATCGCCTTCTTGAGACGTTCAATGGCCCCTTCGAGATTTGACTTGAGGCTTGGATCTACCTTGTCGCCCAGTTCTCGCATTGACTTTTCAGTCTGATAAATAAGACTGTCAGCGTGGTTCCGGGCCTCTACCAGAGCTTTCTTCTTTTTGTCTTCCTCTGCATGCAGCTCGGCATCCTTCTTCAGCCTTTCGATCTCCTCTTCCGAGAGTCCACTGGATGCAGTGATCTCTATCGATTGCTCCTTTCCTGTTCCCATGTCCTTGGCCGCTACATGGACAATTCCATTGGCATCGATGTCAAAGGTCACGTCAATCTGTGGCAGGCCCCGGGGTGCCGGGGGTATGCCAAGCAGTTCAAAGCGGCCCAGGGTCTTGTTGTATTCGGCCATTTCACGTTCACCCTGAAGCACATGAATCGAAACCGCAGGCTGATTATCCGCTGCAGTGGAAAATATCTGGCTCTTCTTGGTAGGTATGGTGGTATTCCTTTCGATCAGTTTGGTAAATACGCCGCCGAGGGTTTCAATGCCAAGAGAAAGCGGGGTGACATCCAGCAGAAGAACATCATGGACTTCACCTTTCAAGACCCCGGCCTGGATGGCCGCTCCAAGGGCCACCACCTCGTCGGGATTCACCCCCTTATGAGGATCCTTGCGAAAGATTTCCTTTACCTTCTGCTCAACGGCTGGCATCCGGGTCATGCCACCCACTAAAACGACCTGGTTGATGTCTGAGGGGCTCTGGCCTGCATCCTTTAATGCCGTCCGGCAGGGCCCCACCAACTGCTCCAACAGATCCTCAACCAGGCTTTCCAGCTTGGCCCGGGTCAGCCTAATATTCAGATGTTTGGGGCCGCTGGCATCAGCCGTGATAAAGGGAAGGTTGATCTCGGTCTCCATGGAGGTCGAAAGCTCCATCTTCGCCTTTTCAGCACCTTCCTTTAAGCGCTGCAGGGCCATCTTGTCAGTTCGGATGTCGATCCCCTGGTCTTTCCTGAACTCACTGGCAACATACTCGATAATCCTTTGATCAAAATCCTCACCGCCTAAGTGGGTATTGCCATTGGTGGACTTTACCTCAAAAACCCCTTCGCCGATCTCCAGCAAGGAGATATCAAAGGTCCCTCCACCCAGGTCGAAAACGGCAATTTTCTCATCTTTCCTCTTGTCAAGACCATAGGCCAGGGAGGCTGCGGTCGGCTCATTGATGATTCTCAAGACATTCAGGCCGGCGATCCGACCGGCATCTTTAGTGGCCTGGCGTTGGCTGTCGTTAAAATAGGCCGGGACCGTGATGACCGCTTCGGTGACCTTCTCACCCAGGTATTCCTCTGCCGTCTTTTTCATGCTTTGCAGGATATGCGATGAGATTTCGGCCGGGCTGTAAGCCTTCCCCTGGATCTCAACCCGGACATCGCCATTGGGGGCCTGCGTGATCTTGTAAGGGCAGGTTTGTTTGTCGCGCTGAGCTTCCGCCGAAGCATACTTTCGTCCAATAAGGCGTTTGACCGCAAACACCGTATTCTCCGGATTGGTTACGGCCTGTCGTTTGGCCACCTGGCCAACAAGCCGCTCCCCGCTGCTGGTCATGGCCATCATGGACGGCGTGGTACGCGCCCCTTCAGGGTTAGTAATCACCTTGGGGTCCTTCCCTTCCATAATAGCCACACACGAGTTGGTCGTGCCAAGATCGATCCCTATAACTTTACCCATTCCTTGCCTCCTTATAACTGAACGTTCAGTGGTTTCTACAACTAATTGAAATCACGGAGTAATGGAATCCGGCTTTTTGGACACCACGACCATGGCGGGCCGAAGAAGCCGGTCCCTCATCATGTATCCCTTCTGAAGTTCCTGTGAGACTGTATTTTCGGGGTGTTTCTCGGATTCTTCCTGCGTGACAGCCTGGTGAAAATTTGGATCAAAAGGCTTGTCCAAAGACTCAATAGGGACAACGCCAAACCTTTCAAGGCTATTCAGGAGCCCTGTCAGGGTCATCTGGACGCCATCTCGCATATCGTGGAAAGGGTTCTCGTTATTGCCGTATGGAATTTCGAGCGCCCTTTCCAGATTGTCAACCATCGGCAGAATATCCTTCATGAGCGACTCGTTGGCAAATTTTCTATAATCGTTCATCTCCCGTTCCATACGCTTCTTGTAATTTTCAAATTCTGCCGTCACCCTCAACAGTCGGTCGTAGTTTTCTACGGCCCTTGCCTCCGCAGCTCTGAGGCGTTCTTCAAGGCTTTCCACCTCGGCTGGGCCTTTCTTTCCCTCCTCGTGCGCTTCTCCCTCGGTTTTTTCGACCACTTCAGTTTTAGGTGATTCGCCGGATGCGGGCTTGCTTTTGCTCTCTTTCAAGGACATCTCCCAACATCTACTTGATGTTATTTGATTTCATCTAGTTATACGTACTTAGCAACGAATTGAGTAACTTCTCAAAAAGTCCGGGTAAACCATACAATGCCTCAGACCTATGGATTCCTGCTCCCCGCTTTCGCGGGGACAAGTTTACCCCTGCGGAAGCAGGGGCAGGAATGACACACATTTTTACCACCCTGTCATTCCCGCGAAAGCGGGAATCCAGTGATCAGTACCCGAGCTTATTGAGAAGTTACCGAATTGACATCAAAATAAGAACCAGTCGGATTTTTGTCAAGAGGCACTTACTCAAATAGTTTTCCCTGCCAGGTCCCCCTGGCCTCCAGCGTTCTTTGGATAAGGGAAAGGGTCTGCTGTTTCTTTAAGGTCCACTCAGGGGCAAGAAGACCCGTGGGGTCGGGATCTCCGGTAAGACGTTGTACGATAATACTGGGGGAAAGACGCTCCAGGAACGCCGCGACCCACTCCACATAGGTCTCCTGGTCCAGGGCCGTACAACCGCCCGCCTCAAAAAGCCGTGCCAGTGGAGTATCTCTTAGGATATATAAGCTGTGAATCTTGATGCCGTCTATGCCTAAGTCAGCTAAGGCAGTAGCTGTATCAACGACATCCTCCCTCGATTCGCCGGGAAGGCCCAGGATGACGTGGGCACAAATCAGTATGTCTCGACCTTGGGTCAGCCGCACAGCTCGGACAAAATCTTCAAAGGTATGGCCCCTATTGATCTTTTTGAGTGTTCGATTGTGTGTGGATTGAAGTCCATACTCAATCCAGACCATATGCGTGGACGTGTATTCTTCAATAAGATTTAGCTTTGCCTCGTCAATACAGTCCGGCCTGGTGCCAATAGCAAGCCCCACTATCTCGGAATCTGTCAGGGCCTCATCGTACCGTTTCCGCAGGATATCGCAGGAGGCGTAGGTATTGGTAAAAGCCTGGAAATAAGCTATAAACTTCTTGGCCTTGTACCGGGCTGCCAATCGAGCTTTTGCCTCCCGAATCTGTTTCTTAATTGATTCAGCCAAACGGGCCGCTCCAGTGCCGGAGCCCTTACCATCGCAATAAATACACCCGCCGAAGGATAAGGTTCCGTCCCGGTTCGGGCACGAAAAGCCAGCATCTATGGTAATCTTCTGAACCCTGCAGCCAAAGCGTTCCCTTAGACAACTGTTAAAATCATTGTATCGTCTTGGGTTCATACAAAATTATGATAATATTCAGACAACACCGGGTCCAGGGCCGAAGCCCACTATAAAGGGATAAGGATAACCAAGAAGTAGCGAAGCGTGCCTATGGTCTGGCTAACAGAACAACGGGGATGTGTCAAGGTGAAGAAAAAAAACCGGTTGACAACAGACTAAATTGAACTTATTTCGTTTCGTCAGAATTGGAATGTTGGTAAAACCTCTCTTAACAGAAGAGTTAACAAACGGAAAACTTCCTTTCAAAAACAACTATCTTACACGTCAAGCCATCAGGGGGCATCTTTATCTTGAGGCAGTGGTAAAGCAAGCTTTGCGAAAGGATAGTTTTGATGCATTCTAAATACAGGGAGAAAGTAGAACAGCTTATACGAAAAGGGGTTGCAGTACCCAATCCCGAGAGCGTGCTGATCGGAAATGAGCTTGAACTGAATCGCATTGCAGGCGATGGAGTGGTTATTTATCCGGGCTGCAAGATCTTTGGCGAAAAAACACTGATCATGTCCGGTGTTAAGCTTGGCTATGAGGGACCGGTCACGGTCGAGGATTGCCAGATCGGGCCCGACGTCGAACTAAAAGGCGGATTTTTTCGGCGATCTGCCTTTCTTGAAAAGGCCAACATGGGCTATGGGGCCCAGGTTCGAGATGGATGCATTCTTGAAGAAGAAGCCAACGGTGCCCACACAGTTGGTCTCAAGCAAACCATCCTTTTCCCTTTTGTCACTCTGGGAAGCCTCATAAACTTTTGCGATTGCTTGATGGCAGGCGGAACCAGCCGGAAGAATCACAGCGAGGTGGGCAGTTCCTACATCCACTTCAACTATACCCCAAATCAGGACAAAGCCACCCCTTCATTGATTGGCGATGTGCCTCGGGGTGTGATGCTCAATCAGGCCCCGATATTTCTGGGAGGGCAAGGCGGCATGGCGGGCCCGTTGCGGCTGGGATACGGGACGGTCATTGCGGCAGGGGTGGTCTGTCGTAGAGACGTTCTTGATGATCACCAGCTTGTGTTGGCTCAAGGCTTGCGGAGCAACGCTGTTGAAGAGGCTGACTTGGTCTCGGATTTTAATCCGGGGATATATTGGCACGTTACGGCTCGGGTAATCAACAACATCAACTACATCGCAAATGTTGTGGCACTTAAGCATTGGTATGTATCGGTTCGCTCCCGGTTCATGAGAGGCGACCACATGGGTGAGATGCTGTATGAAGGTGTTTTGGATAAGCTGGACATAGCGCTAAATGAGCGAATCAAGGGCCTTAAAGCATTATCCGGCAAGATGCCCGAGTCTGCCAAAAGGTATCAAAGTGTCATGAAAGATGAAGTGAGCGAAAAGCTCTTAAGGCAAAAACAGGAGCTTTTTGAGAGATGGCAGGAGGTTGAGGCCGTATTCGCCAATAGTCGGGAAAATCGAGGGGACCCTTCTTGCCGCGAGCCTTTCCTGGAACAGATCGAAAAAGCCATCAGAGAAAAGGGGCCTGACTACGTGCGAGTCATCCAGGGGCTGGATGCCACCTGGTCGGCCGAGGGGACCAGATGGCTTCAGGGCATTGTCGATGGCATAAACCGACAAGTTCTTGACCTTATGCCATCGTTTTCTGTTGACACATAACTTCGTTTCTCTTAATACTCGCCGCACCAAGAAGGGAGCTCAGCTCCTTGAATGACTGCTTATATTTCGTTCGCTAAGGAGGCAAACCAATGGGTAAACTATTCGGTACCGATGGAATCAGGGGAGAGGCCAACCGCCACCCGATGGACGCTACGATGGCTTTTTCCGTTGGCCAGGCGGTCACTCATTTGTTTAAGAAGGGCGATCACCGGACTCGAGTGGTCATCGGCAAAGACACCCGCATTTCAGGCTACATGCTGGAAAGCTCGCTTGAGGCGGGCATCAGCTCAATGGGCGGCATTTCTTATTTAATCCGCGTAATGCCAACTCCTGGCATCGCTTTCATAGCACAAAGCATGCGCGCCGACGCAGGCATAGTGATTTCCGCCTCGCACAACCCATACCAGGATAACGGCATCAAGATCTTTGGGGGCAATGGTTTCAAATTGTCCGACGAGCAGGAAGAGGTTATGGAGAACATCATTTTGAGCGGAAAACTGCCTGAGATGGTACCTCATGCCAGGGAGATGGGCCGGTCCTACCGCATGGAAGATGCCCTCGGGCGGTACATTGTTTTCTTGAAGAACACGTTCCCGCGTGACTTGTCAATGGAAGGGATGAAGATCGTCATTGATGCAGCAAACGGCGCCACATATAAAGTGGCCCCCTATGCTTTCACCGAACTGGGAGTCGATGTTGAGGTCATCCACAATGATCCCGACGGGCTGAACATTAACGACAATTGCGGCTCGCAGCACACACAAGATCTCGAAAAACGTGTGGCGGAGAGCGGCGCAGAGATCGGGCTGGCCTTTGACGGAGACGGCGACCGTTTGATAGCCGTGGATGAAAAGGGCCGAAAGATTACGGGCGATCAGATTATGATCGTTTGTGCCAAGGTGCTCAAGGACCGGGGCAAGTTGAAAAACGACTTGCTGGTCAGCACCGTCATGAGTAATCTCGGCCTGACGATCGCCTGCAAGAAATACGGATTTAAGCACTATGCGTCCAAAGTCGGTGATCGCTATGTTTTGGAGGACATGCAACGACTGGGCTCGGTGATCGGCGGCGAAGACTCCGGCCATTTGATTTTCCTCAACCACCACACGACCGGCGACGGCATCCTGACCGCGATGCAACTGATTGCCGCAATGATCAAAGAAGACAAACCGCTTTCCGAACTCGCGACAATGATGGACGTCTACCCACAAAAACTGATCAATGTGGATGTCAAGAGCAAGCCTGAGATTTCCACGGTGCCGCAATTGGTGGAAGCAATCAAGCAGGTGGAAACGGAACTCGGAGATCAAGGCCGCGTTTTGGTGCGCTATTCCGGTACGCAAAACTGTTGTCGGGTGATGGTCGAAGGACCGACCAATGAGCTGACCGAGAAGTATTGCCGACAGATTGCTGACGAAATGAGGATGGTTCTCGACTAATTCACGTTTCGCGCAAGGAGGTAACTGATGCCATTAGGAGTTGTCGTAACACGGGATTTTGAGCACATGAGTGAAGTGGCAGCGGAGGCTGTAAAAAAGAATATCATCCAAACTTTACGCAAACAAAAGGAATTCGTGTTGGGGCTGGCAACGGGAAGTTCACCCACCGGGCTTTATAAGCACCTGGCCAAAGCAGCTAATGCCGGTGAATTCGACAGCAGTCGGATCCGCAGTTTCAACCTCGACGAATATGTCGGCCTCCCCGGCGAAAACGCCCAGCAACGCGCGATACACCCGGAGAGCTACTGCTATTTTATGATCCAGGAGTTCTTTTGTCTTCTCACCAACAAATTCATAGAAACGAGTGTCCCTTATGGTTGTTTGATCGATCAAAACCAACTGATGCGCGAACTCAAAGCAGATCGTGAGGATTGGAGGGAGGTTGGGACGGATGCGGGTAAGTCGATCGTTATCAAGGCCAGGCCTGTTTCTGAGTACCTTGCATGGGTTCGCAAGACAATACTTGACGGATATGCCCGAAAAATCAAGAAAGCCGGCGGCATTGATTTGCAGATCATTGGTGTTGGCGGACGCGGCCACGTGGCCTTCCACGAGTCTGGAATCCCCTTCAATGGAAGCAAGGTAATACTGGTGAAGCTGGATGACAACACGGTGGCCAACGCCGTGACGGATGGGCATTTCCCGTCTGTAAA
>JAGMBW010000102.1 GCA_023129535.1 Desulfobacterales bacterium | reverse complement strand
ATAGCGAAGCACAAGCAAGAATGTTATAATTTATGTGACGCTACTGGCCCAAAGCAACTCATTAATATCGGCCATACCACGATGTTCTTCAACGCCCTTATCGCTCAAGACCTATCCGATGAATTCAAGGGCTTAGATTTTGGAACGCAATGTTGGAATGCAATGGAATGCGCTTTTGAGTGGAGCAAACAAGCTAGTTCCGCTTGGAATAAAGAAGAATTATATTTTTATGGAGACTACCAACAAGCTTTAGCTTGCTTAGCAAAGAAGAAAAAATCAGTCAAAAAATGGCCAGCGAGCGACTATCGAAAGTTATGGGCTAAATGGAATGACTCGTCATCTGATTACGGAATAGTCAAGAGCGATAAAAAGCTGCATGTTTGGAGAGGAGAGGGAGCTATAGAAGGCTACATTTGTGTTGGAGGTCCTAAGCGGAATGCTATTAATGATTTGCTTTCCAAAATATCTGACTTTCATGATCAGAAGCACCCTAAACAACCATTCAATTGCTTGTTCGTTTCTAGTCCGGGGTGGGGTAAGAGTTATCTTGCAAGATGCATGGCAAAACATTTTGAAATGAATTTCATGGAGTTTTCCCTGTCACAGATGGCAACCACACGGGACCTCATCGATTGCTTCGATACTATCTGTTCGTTCCAAAATAGAACGCAAGAAAAAGTCTTGATATTCATGGACGAGATAAATTGCAATATAGAAGGCCATCCTGCAACAGGATTATTATTGAGTCCTATATGGGATGGCTCATTTATCAGAGATGGGAAAATGTATAGATTGTCCCCTGCTGTTTGGATATTTGCTTCAACAGAGACGACGCAGAGACTAATTGAACAACGGAAGGGATCTGATTTTGTCTCTCGTTTAAATGGCCCAATTATTGAGTTAGATAAACTCTGTACAAAAGGGGGAGAAACTATATCAGTACCAATAAATAATCTCAAGAACAAATTGGGAGTGAATCCCGACATTGATGTTCGAATGGAATCAGATTACCAAACGATTATGGGGCTTCATGGTGAGTTTAAAACCGAACAAGTTTATCTTGGGATTTCTCTCTTGAACAAGTTCTGGGGTCCAATAAGCTGCATACAAAAAGGCGTTCTAATGATGTTTCATGATATACTACCAATAAATGGATTTAGGAGCTTGGAGTTTTTTGTTTCCAGGTTCCGAAATATCCAGCGTGGTGTTGTTGCACTTTCAAATGTACCTATAATAGAGGACTTTGATGAGCTTAAGCGTCATGTTGTTTTGCCACAAGGATGGGGGATAAGTCGTGGCAAATATGATGAGGAGGATTCTATAGAAATTGTCACATTACCTCAGTAGTTATATAATCAGAGAAGGAGTTGATTTCTCGTGCGTAAGGATGCCGCGAAAAGACTCCGCGTTTTGTGAAGGCGTTCACGTAGTTGAATAAGTTGATCAACGACAAAACAATTCAAAATAGTCCATCTTCACTCGAAGGGCAAATCCTCAAGCTGTCGATACCTGTGATGTATCTTGATCGGAAAGCAGACCCTCCAAAACACAACTATCTGCTATACATCTCTGACGCAACCCATGCCCAAAAGTCTTAGATAACCTTTTCAAATCTTTACTCCGAACTGCGTGTTAAGAGCGATATCATGCAGCCTTAAACTTAGGGCTCGACAAAAAATAACTTCACATTTTCGCATCCCAGCTTCGGGGCATCTTTGGTCGATTCTCATTCCCTGGCCCAGACCTGGTCTATTGACTTTAGTGAGCTAATTCTCCGGTTCTAACGGAAAACAAAGTACGATAGCCAATCTGTGACATAGCACCAGGGCAGGCGCAAAATCCGCGAAATAGCCTGCTATAGCGCTACGCTTCACTTCGTGCCCTGTGGTTTTACTCAATCGGATCGACCAAATCTAACCCAAATCTGAGCGCCAATTCTGCGAAGTTATTTTTTGCCGAGCCCTTAGAGGACGTCACATTAGACTGAGTGATAGGGGAAAAGAGGAGGTCGATGAAATATTGACATTTTCTCACGCGGCGACGATCTCCTCCAGAAAGGCTGATATCTCCTCAGCATCTTCCATCCTCAACACCCTGTCCAAGGCCTTCTTCGCATCCGTCAATCTTACGCTTCTGACCAGGTCTTTTATGATAGGAACAGAGGCTGCGTTCATGCTCAATTGATCTATCCCCATTGCAAGGAAGAGGTACGCGCACTTCGGACTTGATGCTGCTTCGCCGCATATACTGACACTTTTGTTGTTTGCCTTGCAAATCGACACAACTTCAAGGATTGTGGAAATTGTCGGCAAGAGACTTTTTTCTCCCACACGCAAATGCAAGGGCCAAAACGCAAGGCCAGCCAAAGACAAGTATGGTATCCTCGGAACTCTTCGGCAGTGCATCAAGGGACCAAACTCAGTCATTACGCCATGATCAAGTGCTTTAATGAGAAGTCGGGCTCAGCGCTCATAGCGAATACGTCATTTGACAAATCGATTCCAGGTTGCTTGTCCTTTAACTCGCTGCTATTACTACATAATGCCTTCATATGCCCCTGCTCGATTTGTCCTATTTGTAACTCACGGCAAAATTACACTTGACAATTTTGCCTTTTTGTTGTATTTTTTTTTCAACATCCAGCTGAACTAAACACGGTCACGGGTAAAAAAGAGGGGGTGGGTAATATGGCACCAGAGTCTTTGTTTGGCTCTTTTTTCAAAGACATGAGGAAGGCCAGAACAGGTTTAACTCTCAGGAAGTTCTGCCTGAAACATCATTTGGACCCTGGTTATATAAGCAAGCTCGAAAGAGGCCTTGTAAAGCCACCAAAGTCACCAAAGGTATTGGAGCGCTTCGCTACTTACCTGCGAATTGAGAAAGGCTCGGAAGAGTGGGATGAATTCTTTGATAGGGCCGCTACGTCGAGTGGTACCTTACCCGAAAGCATTTTGAGCGACAACGAACTTGTCAAGAGACTGCCGCTGGTTTTTCGCACTCTCAGAGGGCAGAAGGTACCGTCTGAAAAGCTTGACGAATTGAGTGAGTTGATCCGAAGGACATAACAGATGATCCAGTTGGGGATTCCATTCATTCCCTATGAAGAAATAGAAGCCAGGGTCAGAGAATTTGTGGCCCAATATCCTCATAGAGACCAAATTCCATTTCCTATTGAAGAACTAATAGAATTTGATCTGGGGATAGATATTGTGACAACCCCAAATCTTCAGAAGGTCTACGACATAGAAGGCTTTACTTCAAGCGACACAACAGCGATCTATGTCGATGAGTACGTTTACAAGAACAGGTACTACCGATATAGGTTTACGTTGGCCCATGAACTGGGCCACATTGTTCTTCACTCGGAAATATTCAAACAATACATCTTTGATTCGGTCCTGTCATGGAAGGAATTTGTTAACCAAGTTAATGGCAAGGATTATGACTCTCTTGAATTTCAAGGCTATGCTTTTGGCGGTTTAATTCTGGTGCCTACTCTCCACTTGAAAAAATTCTTTTATGACAACTTGATAGAAGTCTCAAAACTCATCGACCAGGCCAAGTCAAAAGGAATTCAGAGGTCAAAGTATATTGATTATGCTAAGGATCATATGGCCTCGATTCTTGCTCCCATATTCGATGTGTCAACAGACGTTGTAGTTAGGCGCATTGAGAAAAGCCAATTGGAAAATCAATTTCCTTAGCTCCTCTAAGTCTTTCGCGTACATGACTATACCAAAGGGTTCTTCTTCGTTCCTATCTTGATTCTACCCCCAACAGCCTGTTATTCTTTAGAATGCTTGACAAAAACCTGCCTTGCTGATAGTCTCCCGTTGAAACTTGGCACTGATCGCTTTTAATCCTAACAAAGGGATGCCATGAACTGAGGAGCAAGCTGCCATTCCTCATGAAGAAAGGTGGGATTCTGTATTTTGATGAAACGTTCCGCACTACAAGATAGAAGAAGCCTGGGAAAGATAAAACCCTTAACAAAAAGCTCATTTTGAAAGGCACTGCCTCCCAAATCATATGTAAACATGAACTGACAAAACGGATAAGGTCTTGAGTCTTGCTATGCATGTTCAGGGTATTAACTTATGTGGTTGATTGACGCGATAGCACGATTTCTAACCTCACCTTTTGGCGCTGGAGCACTTTCTGCGATTATCGCATTGGGAGCTCTGGCGACTTATTGGTTCGGCTTTTATCGTCGAACCCAGCCACTGATCCGTGATCTGGAGGAGGCTAACCAAAGATTAGAGAGCCTTGATGGAGAAAGTGCATTTGCCAGTGGTTTTGAAGGGTTCAATAATGTCTTGCTTCTGGTATGACAAAAGAGAATATTCTTCGGGGCTATCCAACATTGACACAAGAAGGCTTTGATGCAGCCATAGATTTCGCAGCAAGGCAATTTCAAGGTGAGGAACTCAGGGTTTTGGGAAGCAGACAATAATGCGCATCCTTGCCGATGAAAATGTACATGTAGACATTATCCGCGGACTTCGTCAGGCAGGCTTCGAGGTGCTGTCTGTTGTTGATAAAGAGATAGCCCCAAAACCTGCTTCATTGCGATTTGGGCGAATCCTTTCTTTTGTCAATTGATCATTTAGAGAATGCCAATTTGACATTTGCTGGCAGGAAATGCGGGGATTGATGATCTAAGCGCATGGGTTTCCTGATGGAGGCGAGGTCCGACATGATGGTCACATTTGAGAGGAATGGCACAATCATGGACGTGAATCAGGAGACAGTCGGTGTGACCGGCGTTAGCAAGGAAAAGCTCATCGGCTCGCTCTTTAAACAGTATTTCACAGACCCCGAGACAGCCCAGCAGGCAGCGTTGAGAGTGTTCGGCAGCCATTTGGATGTGGCTCTGGGGGCTCAGAAGTGGGGTATTTTGTCACCGCGACACGTCCCTCCAGAAAATTTGCTATCTCCTCAGCATCTTCCATTCTCAATACCATGTCCAAGGCCTTCTTCGCATCCGTCAATCTTACGTTTCTGACCAAGTTTTTTATGATCGGAACAGAGGCTGCGTTCATGCTCAATTGATCTGTCCCCATGGCAAGAAAGAGGTATGCGCACTTCGGACTTGATGCTGCTTCGCCGCATATACTGACACTTTTGTTGTTTGTCTTGCAAATCGATACGATTTCAAGGACTGTGGAAATCACCGCAGGGTGCAAAGGGTTATAAAGCGATGCCACCTTCGGGTTGTTTCGATCAACTGCCAGAGTGTACTGGATGAGGTCATTCGTGCCTATACTCACACAATCAACATAACGGAGCAATTTGTCCAGAATCTTGACGGCTCCCGGAACCTCAACCAGGATGCCGATTCTTATCTCTTCGTCAAAAGGGATATTTCCCTTTTTTAAAGAGTGTTTTTCTTCATCGAGAAGGCGCGTGATCTTTCGCACTTCGTCAACGGAAGTAATCATGGGAAACATTAATCTTACAGTCCCAAAAGCAGACGCCCTTAATATGGCCCTTATCTGATTCCTGAAGACATCATCCAGTTCAAGAGAGACCCTGATAGATCTCCAGCCGAGATATGGATTTTGCTCTTTCGGATAATCAAGATACGATAAGAACTTGTCGCCCCCCACGTCAAGGGTGCGGATGGTTACCTCTCTTCCCTGTGCACCTTCCACGATCTTCTTATACAGCC
>JAGMBW010000101.1 GCA_023129535.1 Desulfobacterales bacterium | reverse complement strand
TTACTGCCTACTTCCTCAATCCCATCCACAGATTACGCAGATTACGCAGATTATTAACTACAGGTAAGATTCACTATATCATTGTAAATCGGTGTAATCCGTGTAATCTGCGGATCTCAATTCCTCAATTCCTCAATCCCTAAATTCTTTTTAGAAAATTTTCTATCTCTTTAAAGTGCGCCACATGGTAGGTAGCTCTGAGCCCCGGGTTCTTGTATGCCACTAACGGAATTCCGGCAGCCGTAGCTGCCAATTCATCAATCTCTGAGTCCCCAATGTAAATCGCTTCCTTTGGGGACAGCCGAAAATGATGCAGTATCTTGATGAGCGACTCGGGATCAGGTTTGGGATGTTTCACGTCCAGGCAAGAAACCACCAGGTCAAAGTATCCTTCCAGACCATGGTCCGCTAAGACACGCCCCATGGTGTCAGACCGGTTGGTAGATATGGCAGTTTTGTAAACTGGACGGAGATATTCCAGGAAAGCTTTCAGGTATGGTTCCATCTTCATCAGAGGGATAAAGGGTAAATAGTTTATACGGCGCCGATATGAAAGCGCATCTTCCAACTTCGCATCATTCATGAACAGGTATCCCACAGACTGCTCTGCCGTGTTCATGTGCACATAGTCACACTGCTCGCTGTTCATCCGGGGCCTTCCGAACTGAGTCAGAATATGATTGTAGTACGCCTCATTGGCCATCTTTGAGTCAAACATAACGCCATCGCAATCAAAAATCACCACCTTGACCTGTTCCATGTTCCACAAAATCCTCTGGCAAGTTGTCGGAACTTCTGGTATAGGAATCCTGCCGCCCTGTCAAGCGCTACATGAACAGAGGAACCTGTTGATGTCCAACTATTCCACGCTGATTTCGTACTTGATAAAAGGTCTTTTGCTCACCCCATTGTGCCTGTGCCTTGCCTGCGCCCAGCATTTGACTCGGCTTGATCCCCCGAAGACCCATCCTCCCCGAATGACTTTTGCTATCCTGCGGGATTACAATACCACGTGCAATGCTATGGTCCGTGCCGTTGCCGACCTGCTAGGCCACATCATACAATTGTCCCAAGAGAGAACCGGCGCCATTGTGGTAGAACCTGTTACGGTCGAGATTGAAGGTAATTGTGATTGTGGCAGGATCGGCGGAGTTCCGTTGGCAGGGCCGGCAAAACGCCAGACTACCATTAAGGTTAGACCGAAAGCTCCCCAGAAGACCCTTGTGGAGATTTCTTGCAAGTACACGATCAGCTACACATGGAACGACATCTATGGAAAGGCTGTGCGTACGAGGACCATTACGTGTACATCCAATGGGCGTTTTGAACAAAAACTGCACCGCGGGTTAACACGATATCTCGGGATTTCTACAACTGATGCAAAGTAGAAGGCATATCTATCTGCAAATGAAATCCCTGGAGGAGGCCCAGGCGGTTTTCTTTGATCGTTTTTCTTATGATCAGTTTCTGCAGCCGGAAACCATTGCTGCCCGCGAGGCGGCTGGCCGGGTCACGGCAGAACCCGTATTTGCCAGATTTTCTTCCCCTAATTACCATGCAGCGGCCATGGATGGAATTGCTGTGCGTGCGGAAACCACCTTTGGCACCACGGTAGACCGGCCAAAGGACCTCCGAATAGGGAAGGATGCCTTTTTCGTTAATACGGGTCACATGATGCCCGAGGGAACGGATGCGGTTATCATGATCGAACATGTTCTGGATGTAGATGAGGAAACCGTCCAGATTGAGTCGGCTGCCTATCCCTGGCAATATGTCAGAAAAGTGGGAGAAGATATCGTGGCCACGGAACTCATCCTCCCACAGAATCACTCGATTACAGCGTATGAAATTGGCGCTCTCCTAAACGGAGGGGTTTTTGATGTTAAGGTCAAAGAAAAGCCCCGAGTGCTTGTCATCCCAACCGGTTCGGAACTCATAAACGTGCAGGATCTTAGATCCAGCGCTCTTCCTCATGGCCGGGTGGTTGAAAGCAATTCTGCCATCCTTGGGGCCTTGATCAGGGCCTGTGGGGGTGAATATCTGAGTCACCCCATCGTCCCTGATATCTTTGAAGAGATCTTAAATGCAGTGCGTGGGGCCGCGGCCGGAGATGCAGACCTTGTGATTGTCAGTGCTGGTTCTTCTGCCGGCTCTGAGGATTACACCGCAGGTGTCATTGCAGAACTTGGAGAAGTCCTGGTACATGGGGTGACCATCATGCCCGGAAAGCCCACTGTCCTGGGTGTCATCAACAACAGGCCGGTAATCGGAAACCCGGGTTATACGGTCTCGGCTATTATGGCTTTTGAGAAATTTGCACAGCCACTCATCTCCAGAATGCTTGGCATACGGGATCGAGTGCGGCCGGAGATAAGGGTTAGACCTGGGCGAAAGATGGCCTCAAAACTCGGTATTGAGGAATTTGTTCGGGTCAAACTTGGCCGTGTGAAAGATACGGTCGTGGCCTCGTCTCTTCCGAGGGGTGCAGGTTCTGTGACCACCCTGACCGAGGCTGACGGGATTATTCGGATTCTTAGTGATGTGGAGGGGCTCAAGTCAGGTGAGTTGGTGAAGGCCGAGCTCTTAAAGGATCTTGCAGAAATTGAAAACACCGTGGTGGTCGTTGGAAGCCACGACAATACCCTTGATATCTTAGCGAATCAGATGAGGGTGCACGATTTCCGCTTCAGCCTGTCCTCAAGCAACGTTGGAAGCCTGGGAGGCCTGATCGCTCTCAAAAACGGATACTGTCATACAGCAGGCTCCCACCTCCTTGATACGGACACAGGTACGTACAATATTTCGTATATCAACCGCTATCTTCCCGATTTGAGGGTAAAGCTGGTCAATCTGGTCTATCGCCAGCAAGGCCTGATTGTAGCCCGCGGCAATCCTAAAGGGATCACAGGGATCGAAGATCTGGCACGGGATGATGTGACCTTCATCAATAGACAGGCAGGTTCTGGGACCCGCATCCTCTTAGACTATCGCCTGGCAGAATTAGACATCAAGCCGGAAAAGATCAGGGGTTACGGCCAGGATGAATTTACCCATATGTCCGTGGCGGTGAGCGTGCTGAGCGGTGCGGCAGATACAGGGCTTGGCATTTATGCAGCAGCCAGGGCCCTGAACCTTGATTTCGTCCCTATTGTGACGGAGGAATATGACCTTGTTATTCCGGAAGTGTTTCTTGAGGACGAAAAGATCCAATTGATGCTCGAAGTCATTCGATCACAGCGATTCAAAGAACTTGTGGATGGGTTGGGTGGCTACGATACCTCAAAGACAGGCACTGTTGTTGCGAGCCTGTAAGGGAAGAGCAAAAAAATAATGTAACCGTTCGCGGGTTCAGGTGAAAGTCCCCCTTTTGTAAAGGGGGATTTAGGGGGATTTTTACCGATGGTTGTGAATTACACACCCTGAAAAGTTGTTATGATAGATCAGGAACTAAATGCTGTTGTAATGCCAAACGGTTCTTTGCAGCTTGAATGGGCCGATACAGAGGAGACTGTAAGCAAAAGCAGCAAACTTTTGCAGGAAGAAATTCACAACCGATTCATTTCTGAGCCGGATTCCTGGTTCTTGTTCTTAGGCTTTTGCGACAGAAAAGTCGCGCTTTCCCCTTCACTTTCCTATTGGCGGAAGTTTGCCGGCTTATTTGCCCGCAAACTGAGCCAGACGCCTGATCTGGAAATTCTTCGCCACAAAGTTAAAATCACCATTACAGAAAACGAACTCAGTCAAACACTGGACAGCGCTCCAATGATGACGGGTTCTGAATACCTGAGCAAGGAATTGCTTAACGAGATCTGGTTAAGACTGAACCATGCCTTTTCCAGAGCAATCAAGGCTTATGACGGCACGGTTGAAGAGTTTGTCAAAATCTACAGCCCTGATGTGCATCTGGTGGGCCGTGTATTTTTCCATCTCGTTGAGAACAAAAGCGGCGATGAGCCGTTTGCGTTTCTGGCAACCTATTCAACCCGCCTGAACAAGCAGGGCCAATCAAAGCATTTGCCTCTAAAGTATGCATTACAGGAATATGGCGCCGATAGCGATAAGCTGTTGGAACTTCTTGCCACGGTTCATCTGGCTGCAAAGCACAGCGCCTTAGTATCTGACCTTATTGAAACAGGCGAACTGTTTCACCCCCTTGCCTGGTCTGCCGGGGAGGCATATTCGTTCTTGAAGCAAATCCCGATATACGAGGAATCCGGGATCTTGTGCCGAATCCCGAACTGGTGGAAGGGCAAAACATCAAGTATAAGGCTGAACATCAGTATTGGTGATTCGCGGCCGTCATTTGTTGGAATGGAGGCAATCTTGAGTTTTGACCCCCAACTGCTCCTTGGGGATACACAGCTCTCGGAAGCTGAAGCCAGGCAACTGCTGGAAGAATCTGAGGGGCTTGCGTTTATCAAAAACAAATGGGTGGCAGTAGACCCGGAAAAGCTCAAACAGACACTCGATGTGTACGAAAAAGCAAGGAAGATGATGGGTGAGGACGGCTTTAGCATTAGAGATGCCTTGCGTATGCAACTCAACCCTGAACAGATGCTGGGTCCTCAAGCAAAGGATGCGGACACGACAGTATCAAGAGGAGAGTGGCTTGAATTTGTTATTCAAAAATTGCGCAATCCGGAACTGACGCCTGCGGTAAAACCTGGCAAAGGTTTCAGGGCCCGGCTAAGGGAATATCAACAAAAAGGATTAAACTGGCTGTTTTTTTTGCATTCACTCCGGTTCGGCGCCTGTCTGGCTGATGATATGGGCCTCGGCAAAACAGTCGAACTGCTTGGCCTCTTAAGTGTTGTGAAATCGAAAAAGCTGAGGAAGGCGAGTCTTTTAGTGATACCGGCCTCCCTTATTTCCAACTGGACGAGTGAAATTGAGCGATTCTATCCGAATCTTAAGTATTTTGTTGCACATCCCGATATGCATCCCCAAAAAGTCGTCAGGCCCAAGAACAAAAAGGCGTTGGATGGACTCGATCTTGTCATCACGACATACGCATTGACTCAAAAATATGAATGGCTTCAATCCTATTCATGGGCCTATGTCATCTTAGACGAAGCCCAGGCTATAAAAAACCCGGGCACAAAACAGACAAGAGCAGTCAAGAAGTTTAAGGCTCAAAACAGGGTGATCATGACAGGAACTCCTATTGAAAATCGGCTTGCCGACCTGTGGTCCTTATTCGATTTCTTAAATCCCGGCCTGCTCGGCAATAAAACCGAGTTTGGCAGATTTTCAAAAAGACTGAAAACTGACCCGGAAGGGTATTCAAGGCTACGCACGCTTATCTCGCCATATATATTGAGGCGTCTGAAAACTGATAAATCGGTCATATCTGATCTGCCGGACAAGGTGGAAATGAAGACGTATGCGCCTTTGAGCAAAAAACAGATCGTCTTGTACCAGAACATGATCCATGAAATAGAAGAAAGGATTGCCAACACAGAGGGAATTCAAAGAAAGGGATTGATTTTAGCTTCCCTGACGAAATTTAAACAACTTTGTAATCATCCGGATCAATATCTTGGTACCGGCGGATACGAAGAAAAAGAGAGCGGAAAGTTTCAACGACTTCGTGAAATATGCGAGACAATCTATGAAAAACGAGAAAAGGCTCTGGTATTTACTCAATTTAAAGAAATCACAGAACCGCTTGGTGCCTTCTTAGAACGAATATTCAAACGCAAAGGATTAATATTGCACGGGAGTGTGCCTGTGGGCAAAAGGAAAAATATCATCGAGCAATTTCAAAGCAATGAATATATTCCATTTATGGTTCTATCTTTAAAAGCAGGCGGACTCGGGTTAAATTTGACCGAGGCAAATCATGTGATCCATTTTGACCGGTGGTGGAATCCTGCTGTTGAAAATCAGGCAACCGACCGGGCGTTTAGGATTGGGCAGAAAAAGAATGTTGTAGTGCACAAGTTTTTGACAAAAGGTACGGTAGAGGAAAAAATAGATAAGATGCTTGAAGAGAAATCGAGATTGTTCCAGGAGGTTATTGCCAGCACGGGCGAAGCCTGGATAACTGAAATGAATAACGACCAACTGATGGATCTTTTTAGCCTAACACTGTAGAACATGCGAGGTGATTATGGGATATGTTCTCGTTCCCATGCTCTGCGTGGGAACGCACCACATGGGCGCTCTGCGCCCAGGAAGTAACAATACTGATTGGACGCAGAGCGTCCAGCCATTCGGTTACAACGCAGAGCATTGTAACCAGTATATCCTGGTGCTGTCCGAAACTATGGCCGAGGCCAGACTATCCAACCGCACAGGTTGAATCTTTTTAGCCTAACACTGTAAATTCAGGAGGTGATTATGGGATATTGGGGATATGGGGGATATCCGCCTTATGTGTCTGTTGGGGAAAAGAAGGCAAAAGCAGCTAAGAAATTAAAACAGCTTAAGAAAAGAAATCCAGACATCAGGCCGATTGTCATCAAAGGAACTGCCATAGCCAGGACGTGGTGGGGGAAATCGTGGAACCTCAACCTTGAACGGTATGCGGATTACAGTAACCGGATCGGACGCGGACGGAGTTATGTTCGCCACGGAGCTGTGCTGGACCTTCAAATAGAATCCGGCGAGGTCAAATCCCTGGTACAGGGAACAGCTTCAAAGCCGTACTCCGTGACGATTAAGATAAAAGGGATACTCAAAGATACCTGGAAAAAAATAACAAGTGTATGTCAAGGCAAGCTGGACTCGTTACAAGAGCTACTGATGGGAAAATTTCCCAGGGCTTTGGGCGAAATATTCACAGCTCAAGGAATCGGATTGTTTCCATCTCCCAAAGAGATCGAATTTTCCTGCAGTTGCCCGGACTCGGCCTATATGTGTAAGCATGTAGCCGCCACCCTTTACGGCATCGGTGCCAGGTTAGATGAAGAGCCGAACCTGTTTTTCAAGCTTAGGAAAGCTAAGATTAACGAGTTGGTATCGCAGGCAGTAGAAGACAAGACCCAGGAATTGCTCAAAAAGGCCAAAAAGAAGACTGCAAGAGTCATTGCTGATTTTAGCCTTTCAGATGTATTCGGTATCGATCTGGAAGAAGATATCGATCCTGCTGTTTCAACTGTGAAGCCGCCAAAAAGATCATCAACCGCCAAAAGAACGTCAAAATCACCCGCAAAAAAGCCCAAGACCAAAGATCAAACGCGCAGGCCCGGGGCCAAAACCCAAAAGGCGAGATCAAAAGCTCCACCCCCTGCGGCTAAGCCTGTGAAAAAGACTGCTGCAAGAAAGGCGACAAAGGTGTCCCCAGTTGATGCTGTTCTTAGCACTGTCAGAAGGAGCAGAAAGGGTGTTGATACTTCCACGTTAAGGAATAAGACCGGGTTTGATGCTAAGAAGATATGGAACATCATTAGCAGGCTAAAGAAGCAGGGCAAAGTCAAGAGCGAGAAAAAGGGTGTCTATGTGAAGGTTTGAACCGCAACAGCGAGCGCATTCCCCGTAGCTTGCTGCGGGGAATCTTCAATATCTAAAGCACTCTTCACAGCCCGACAAACCATCTAATAAGATTTCTCTTCAGCACTTTCGTGCCTTGATACTTGATTTCCTCTTCGTCGTCATCAAGGCTTAGAAGAGTATTTTCATCCTGTACTTCCTATTAATCCCCTCTATTCTCAGTAAACGATTTTGCCATTCGGCTATGAGCTTGATTGCCTCATCTTTTTTCATGCTTGCCCCTTCATGGGAATGATTTTAGAATTATTATACCTATAGAATGGAATAAACCAAGCTTTTTTGTTCCTATCTAGTGCTTGAACGAAAACCCTCCAAATCTCCCCCCTTTGAAAAAGGGGGGCCGGGGGGGATTTTGGCAATCGATTGAAATCCCCCTAAATCCCCCTTTACAAAAGGGGGACTTGTAAGGAAATTCACCGGTTTTCGTTCAGGCACTATCTAGCTTGATACATAGCGATAAACCACGCGCCAGGGCGGGCAGGGCGGGCCAATTGTGAGCGAAGCGAACTAACTTGATCGTGGAAGGAGTTCAGGGGGGTTGAAATTACGTCACATGTTCCATATTTGGGATCGGACCAAGCAAATCAAGGAAGGCGGGGCATCCTTCATATTTCGACAAAAGTAGTTTACACTTTTTAGAATATCTTTGATTCGTCATTCCCGCGAAGGCGGGAATGACAGCTTAGAAACTGAAAGATTTACTAAAAAACTCATGATCAGAGTGTAAACTACTAAATGAAGGATGCCAAAGGCGGTTAGATCTTTGCTATTTTTCTACTATCGTCTCCTCAATCTTTACCCCAAAATGTCTCCCGGCTTCTTCCAGAAAAGAAAGCGCGCGGTCGCCTGCTTTCAGATGGGTGATGGAGACAGGTTCGCCTCCCGGCTTGGTCAGCCGGATGGTCTCGGCGTTCTGCATGACCAGCGACAGGGGCTTGCCCTCGTAGGCGGCCTCCACCAGCATCATGGGCCTTTTTTCCACCTTTGCCCGGCCCACGAAGCCAACCTCGGTCCTGCCCTTGTAGTCGATTATCAAAACCGGGTCGCCAATGCTCAAGTCGGCCAGGTAAGATGTCTTGCCATCCGGTACGCGCACATAGGCGTGGACCGCTCCGGCGTTCACACGGAAGGGCCGCGTTGCGCAATAAGGTGTCTCCACGTTTTCAGCGTGAACCAGGAACATCCCGGAGCTGGAGTTCCCAACGAGCATGCCCTGGCCTGGTTTCATATTGGTAATGGTATCAACGCAGACCCGGTCTCCCATACCCAGCGGCCGCACGGACTTGATCGTGGCCTGAATGAGATGGAGCCGTTCTCCCTGTCCCCGGACCACGGCCGCGGTCCGCTTGATCTCGGAAAGGTCGCTTGTGGCTAGAACCACCCCGTCAACCCCGCGCTCCATGATCTCTAATGCGATCCTGGCCTCCTCCGCGTTGCGCACCCAGGCCAGCAGGCCCCTTCCCCTTTTGGCGACCAGGTTTTCAAGTGGAATCACCTTCCAGTCGCTGGTCTTGATCAGGAGAAGTTTGTCAGATGGCTCCTTGAGCGCCTTGGCCTCGTCCTTTCCCGAGGAAATGGTAATCTCGACCACATCTTCGCCGAGTTTCAAGTCACCGTCCGGCGACACCGTCTTGATCAGCCCAAGATCATGGACGTTTTTCGACTGCCCCCGTGGGACGATCACGGCGTCAGCCCCACTCTCCAGCGCGGTGGTCACGACCTTCTTTTTATAGGGTCTCGCATTAACCCAGAACAGCCTCGTCATGATACACTCCTTTGTCTCCTTCTAAGTACACGCATTCTTAAATACGATTCCGTATTATAATTGGTTTATTCATTTCAAAATGTCGAAGTGCCTAAAGTGATCTAAAGTGATCTAAAGTGCCTAAAGTTAAGGTATTTTGTTTATTTTATTTACTTCTTCCAATAGGGGTAAATATTGGATAAGAACACTTTGTTGCCCGTTTCTAAAATTGAATGCGCTGAAAGCGCATTCCTCAACTTTAGCTCACTTTAGGTACTTCAAACCCTGGCCCAGACCTGGCTTCTATAGTCCATAGACCGTTTGTGTGCGTCGCGCCAGGGCGGGCTTTAGGCACTTTTTCGGCGCCAGCCTCATGCCTTGCCCTTGAGAATCTTCATCGCCTGTTTCGCGCTCTTGCCGTCATGAACAATGGCACAGGCCGCGGACACCAGGAGAACCGGATTCTCGTGCTGGAAAGCATTGCGGCCCATTGACAGCCCGGCTGCCCCTGCCTTCATGGCGCCCTCTACCATCTTCAGGGTATCCTCGTCGGAGAGCTTGGAGCCACCGGCTATGACAACGGGAATGGGACATCCCTCGACCACTTGCTTGAAGCTCTTCGGAGATCCGGTGTAGGGGACCTTGACTATGTCCGCCCCAAGCTCGGCGCCTAGCCGAGCCGCGATCTTTACGTTCTCGACGTCTTTCTCATTTTCGACCTTGGGACCGCGCGGATAAACCATGGCAAGAAGCGGCATGCCCCAGTAGTCGGCGCCCTCTGCAACCTCGCCGAAAGCCTCCAGCATTTCGCCTTCGTTCTCCGCGCCTATGTTGACGTGGATACTTACAGCGTCCGCCCCGATTCGAACCGCACGCTCAACCGAACAGACCAGCACTTTGCGGTTCGGGACCGGGGAAAGGCTGGTGCTGCCGGAAAGATGGACGATCAGCCCGATATCCCGCCCGTAGCGGCGGTGGCCCTGTGCGACCATACCAACGTGTTCGACCACGGCGTTGGCACCGCCCTTGGCTACCATCTCCACTGTCCTGGGCAGATCGATCAGACCCTTGATCGGGCCCACTGTCACACCGTGGTCCATTGGAACGATTACGATCTTGCCGGTCTGCCGGTTCATGATCCGTTCTTTACGGACCTCCTTACCAATACCCATTTTTCCATCCTCCCCTCTTCATAATACTTTGAAACAGCCGTTCTAAAATCATCATCTACAAGCCTGTGCAAACATTTCTGACATAGCCGACCCTGATGCCTATATCACGCTTTTGCTATTATGTGGAACATAAAAATGATTCATCCAACAAAAGCTCGACCGATCAAAGGGGTTATTCAGCACTGATCCAACCTCATAAAAGAAGGGGGACGCCCATGTAATTATGCGTTTCGTGTATCGTATAGAGATAATCGATGCTCTGAAACCAATTGTTCACCTCTTTGAACCGCCCTGCTTACCGCTGACTGGCTTAGACCCAATCTTTTCCCTACTTTAGTTCCTGAAATACCCAATTCCCTGACAGACCAATAAGCCAAAACACTGCGGGCCATGACGCGTTCCGGTTGTTTGCCTGGCGACAATATATGTTTGCAACGATTTCAGCACACCCCAGCCTCCGACACTTCGGATCAATCCGCCTCCGGTCAACTCCGGTTTTTTCCCTTCAGTTATCCCTTTTTCAACGAATCTTCTGTATTGTTTTCGAGCAGCATATTTCTGTTTACCAAACAACGCCAACACCGTATCCACATCTTGCCATCGATCCTTGATTTTTGCCATCAGCCTGCTGTGACCGCTGTAAGGATAACCGTCCAATTCCTTTAAACCCGATACCACCCTTGCCCGTAATGGATTTAAATGGATATACCGAAGCAGTTCCAGCAGATATGGATCTTCCTGACATAAAATAGATTTATAACGATTCTGGAACACGTGCCCGTGCCTGCGATGCCGGCGGTTAAAGCTCACAGCATAACCGGTGAGCAGCCGTCGCATCACGGTGGCTATAGGCGCCGTGCCGGTTCGAAGAAAAAGATGAAAGTGATTGGGAATAAGCGCCCAGGCATAGCAGGGCGTTGATGTGTCTGATAAAATGGTGCTGAGCCGCCTAATAAAATTATCTCTGTCGGCATTGTCGTAAAAT
>JAGMBW010000100.1 GCA_023129535.1 Desulfobacterales bacterium | reverse complement strand
CATCGTAAAAGACCGTACGCGCTTCATCGAAAGAACCGCCATGCTTTTTGATATTAGCCTTTTCCTTCCGTTTATCCCATTCAAACCGCAATTCATTCATATGTACATTGTACTTATAATAATGAGTATGTCAAGATGTAAGTTTATGCCGAACCAACCCCGAAATACCACTGAGCGTTTTGCAGAGTACAGCCTTTGAAAAACCGCCGCGCTGTTTGCCGTCCGTGTTCACCCCATTGTTAGGTTTACTTTCCTTGACGCCGAAGAAAAACCGTTTCAAATAGAAGCCAGTTTTTCCTTTAATATGCTACTTGCAAGATTCCTTACAGGTTTGTGCGCTTTTTTGGCGTAGGCGTTCAACGCGAGGAAACTCTCTCTATCAATCTCAATTTCAAAATACCGGCTTTTTATGTCAATCGTGATGTCCGCAGGTTCCAGATATTTCTCATAATCAGTCGTACTGTGGCTGTCCCAAAACTCCCCTGCCTCATCCTCGGATGCAAAAGCATCAGGTAAGGGATCAATCTTTTTAGCGCTTTTGTTTTTCATAATACTTCCTTTCTGAGCTATCCATATCACGAGCAGAAATAGGCAATGCTCTATTTCCCTTCTTGTTGATGAAAAAGACTATCAAATAGCGCCCATTGTGAATATGGGCGTATGCAGCATAAACATTCTCATCATTGACATGCCCCTTGGCCACCTTACGGATGATAGGCGAGCTATTCAAGACTTCTTCAGCTTCCTCAATTGATACCTGGTGTTTGTAGGCAAATTTGTCAACAAACTTCTGTTTCCATATTATCTCATTAATGGTCACATAAAACTCCTTGGAGGTGTTTTAAAGACCTAACATGAAATAGCTTACCCATTAGTCGTCTTATTACGCGACATCCGTCCATCCATTTTGAAACATATTTTGTTAATTAGGCCAGTTACACTATTTGTCAAGAAATATTGTTTTGGCAATTAGTGAAAATAAGACTATGCAAAAACAAGCGGTGCCCCTCCGTAATCAATTACGGGCTCACACGTTGTGTGTAATTGATTTATGTATGAAAGTCAATATATTATTCGAGGTAGGTCGTAATATCAGGAAAGGAAACACGACTATGCATAAGCCATCTGGGAACGTACCTGGCAAGCCGCGCTTGCTTCACCAGGTTCGTGACGTCATTCGGACAAAGCATTACAGGAGAGCAAGAGGGATGTCCTTAAATAACTAAATAAACTGTGAAGTTATTGAATTATTTAAGGACGTCCCGCTACTCTGCCCTTAGTGCCTTGATTGGATCCAAATTTGCAGCATGGCAGGCGGGTAGAACTCCGGCTAAAAGACCTATGAAAGCAGCCAGGATTTCGGCTAATAGAACATACGACCACGGGGTGTGAGTGGGAAGGGCAGGCACAGCGACCCCAACCAGCCACGCCCCGCCAGCGCCGATCACAAGACCGGCCAAACCGCCCATACTGGCCAGCACAACGGCCTCGCCGAGGAAAAGGACAAGTATCTGTCTGCGGCGTGCGCCGATGGCGCGGAGCAGCCCGATTTCCGCTGTCCGTTCATTCACGGCGATCGTCATAATGGTCAAAATCCCAACACCACCAACCAGAAGAGAAATCCCTCCCAGTGCCCCTACCGCCAGAGTGAGTATATTGAGCACCGAGCCCAGTACATCCAGCATCTGTTCCTGGGTAGTGATGGTGAAGTCTTCTGCGCCGTGCCGGGCGATAAGGAGTCCTTTGATTTTTTTAGCGATCTTGTCTGCGCTACTTCCGGCGGCATACAGCAGATCAATTTCCATCAGGCTTTCCCGGTCGAACATGGCCAGGGCCCTGGCTGCCGGGATGTAGACGGCGTCATCCAGATCAAAGCCAAGCATTTGACCTTTCGATTCCATAACGCCAATAACGCGGTAGCGCTCCCCGCCAATACGAATACGCCGGCCAAGGGGATTCTCGCTGCCCAAAAGTTCATCCCGCAGCTTGCTGCCCAAAACAGCAAAAGCGCGTGCAGCACGCGGATCATCATATGGAAGGAAACGGCCCATCGCGACTTTAATCTGCCACACTGTCGGCACTTCCGGGCCAACACCGAAGATATAGCTGCGCCTGCTGCGCTTGCCGAATTCCACCGGAGCATTTCCCTGCACGAAGGGAGCAACTGCAACAACCCTGGGGATTCGCTCAAGCGCCAGCGCGTCGTCCATACTCAAAGGTCGTACGTTGCTGATAATAGCCCCGGATATGCCTGTGGTGGTGGCCCTTCCCGGCGCAACAGCGATCAGATTGGTGCCGAACTGGGTAAACTCTGACAGAACGAACTTGTGAACGCCTTCGCCGATAGAGGTGAGCAGCACTACGGAGGCGATGCCCACGGCAATCCCCAGCGCGGTGAGAAAGCTTCGGATCCGCCGGCTGGACAAAGAGCTCAGCGCCAACTTTATGGTATCATTGAGCAGCATGACTGCAAATTATTGGAGTATTGGAGTGATGGAGTGATGGAGTAATGGTTCAGAAGCGGCTGGCGTAAGGCCCAGGGCACAAGGCGTACTGTGAAAAACATATTGCCTTATGCCTTATGCCTTGCGCCTGATCCCTGTAATATCCACTACTCCACTACTCCAACACTCCATTACTCCAACACTCCGTGAACTATTACCATTTATCTTCGAGACAAAGCCTGCACCGGGTCGAGTTTTGCCGCCCGTCGTGCGGGCAATACCCCGAATACCAGGCCGGTCAACAGCGAAACGCCCGTAGCCGCTCCCACGGCCCAGAACGGGACCTTGATCGGAAAGCTGGGAAACGCATGCGCGAGTGCCCAGGTTCCGAAAAATGCCAAAATGAGCCCGAACGCAGCGCCGATCAGGGAAAGAATCGCTGATTCGGCTAAGAACAGGCGAAGGATCTGCCTGCCCGGTGCGCCGATGGCCTTCAGCAGTCCGATCTCAGTGGTGCGCCGGGAAACGGCGATCAGCATAACATTCATGATCAGGATACCGGCCACTGCCAGACTGATGCTGGCGATACCGGCCACACTCAGGGTCAGCGCTGTGAAAATACGGTCAAATGTCGAAAGCAGGGCATCCTGGGTAATGACGGTAACATCGTCTTCGCCTTCGTGCCGCGCCCGTATAATGCTCAGGATTGCATTTTTGGCCTTTGGAATGGCGTCTCGACCGCTGGCCTGGACGAGGATTCGAAAAAGTGAGGAGGTATTAAACAGGGCCTGGGCAGAGGCTACCGGGATAATGACTACATCCCCCATATCGAGCCTCAGGGACTGGCCCTTTTTGGCCAGCACGCCAATCACCCGGAAGCGGCGGTCGCCGATGCGGGTCCATTCGCCCAACGGAGATTGATTTCCAAAGAGTTCTTTTTTGAGCTTGTACCCCATCACGCAGACTGACATGCCCCGTGCGGGGTCGCCGGAAGGGATAAACCTCCCTTGGGCCATGGACAAATGCCGGATTTCAAACAGCTCGGGAGTCGATCCGAGGATGGTAACCTCCCGGTCTCGATGCTTCCAGGAGACCGGCGCAGAACCCACAGTGATCGGCGCGACGCGGCGGATGGCCGTACTCCGCCTCAGCGACAGGGCGTCTTCAAGCGTCAAGTCTCGGGGCGTTTCCCCCAACAGCGGGGGAGGGCCGCCGGTTGTCTCAGAGCGGCCGGGCAATACAACCAGCAAGTGTGTACCCAGGGAGGTGAACTCGCGTTTCACATACCGGCGAGCGCCTTCTCCTAATGCGGTGAGGAGGATTACCGATGCCACTCCGATGGCCATGGCCAGAATCATTAACACGGTTCTGGTAGGGTATCCCGATGAAGCGCGAATGCTGAATTGAATAACATCTCCGGTCTTCATTCTATTACAAAACCCCGGTGTCCTCTAAGATTTTCCCGTCCACCATCTGTATTTTCCGTGGCGCCCTGCTGCCCAGATCAGGATCGTGGGTTACCAGGATCAGAGCCATCCCCTTTTCATTGAGATCTTCCAGGCTTTGGATGACGTCTTTACCTGAGTTGCGGTCCATGTTGCCGGTGGGTTCGTCCGCAAGAATAACATTGGGTTGCATGATGGTAGCGCGCGCAATGGCAACGCGCTGACGCTGTCCGCCCGACAACTGGTCCGGACGGTGTCTTGCACGGTAGCTGAGGCCAAGGGCGGACAGGGCCGCCTGAACGCGGGATTTTCGTTCCGCTGGATCCACCCCAGCCAGGATCAGCGGCAATTCCACATTCTCAGCGGCGGTGAGGCGGGGTACCAGGTGGAAAAACTGAAAGACAAAACCGATCTTGTGACGACGCACAGATGCCTGCTGGTCATCGGTCAGATCGGTTGTGTCCACGTCCTCTAAACGATAGACGCCTCTGTCCGGTCTGTCCAGAAGACCAATGATATTGAGCAGGGTCGATTTTCCCGAGCCGGAAGGACCCATGATGGCGATGTATTCTCCAGCATCGACCGTCAGGTTCACGTTGCTGAGCGCGTTAACGGCTTCGTCTCCCACTTGAAATATCCTTTCGACGCCGGCTAAGTAAATCATTGCTCCTCTTTGGCGATTAGCGAATGCGCCCCGTCCTTCACACCAGCGCGATCTACATTAACTACCACCAGTTCACCCACCCTTAAACCGGAAATCACTTCCGTATAGTCCCAGTTCGAGATGCCGCTTTTCAATATACGTTCCTTAATCACTTTCTTATCGGGGAGATAAACAAAGACGCGTTTTCCGTCCAGCACTGCCTCTGTCGGTATGCGGAGCGTGTCGCGGTGAAGATCTAAAATAATCTCTACATCTGCGCTGTAACCGGCCAGCAGTTGGCGAATGTCCTCTGGGTTGGTAAATTTCACCTCCACATCCACTGTACGGGCCTGCTTCTCGCGGTCCAGCACATAGGGGGCAATCCGACTGACCTTTCCATCAAAGCGCCGATCACCAAAGGCATCCAGGCTCACCCGAGCCCTCATGCCTGGTGCAATCTCAGGGGCATCGACCTCATCGATGGGCGCGCTTACATAAAAGGAGGCATTGTCAATCAGATCCACGGCTGGCGGGGTTGCGATGCCTGGAGGCGACGGTGTAAGGTATTCATTCAGCTCGCCGTTGATTTCTGCGATCACACCGTCAAAAGGCGCGGTCAGGCGGGTCCGGGCCAGATTTGCTCTGGCGACGTCGAGGCGGGCTTCGCTCATAAGGGCGGATGCCTTTGCCGCTTCGTAATCAGCTCTTAGGGCCTTCGCCTCGGTGACTGCCCTGTCGGTCTTTTCTTCCGAAGTAGCCCCGGTTTTTAGGAGCCTTACCAGACGGTTCGCTTCCCGCTCGGCGACATCGGCTTTCAGACCTGCCGCCCTTGCATGTGCTTTGGCAGCCTCGGCCTCGCGTTGCACCAATCTGGCTTCGGCCACCAGGTCCTTGTTCCACAGCTCGAGCAGAAGCTGTCCGGCCTTTACCGTGTCCCCTTCACGGATCGGCAGCTTTGCAATCTGACCGCCTATAGCCGGAGAAAGCTTGGCCCGACGACACGCTTTTACAGTCCCTGCGCGGGTATTAGCTACAGTTCGTTCCACTGTGCCACGCTCCACGGGTTTGACCACTACTTCGATGGGCACAGGCCGGGTATAGCGCCATATTAGAATGCTTGAAGCTGCAATAACCAGCACCACAACAATCCAACGGATATGCCGACGGTTCATTAAGTCACCCCTTACGACCCTTTATGAAATTTTGCTGCGTTATGCCTCATACATCGAAAATATGATAAATCACACAGTGTCTTGTTTCATCCTTATATCAGAATTTGAGTAAAAAGTGAGTATTTGACAAAAAACTGCCTGTTTGTTAAGTTGTCTCAAAATTCCGCATCCATAATAAGGGTCAGACGGCGCTGAGAGAGGACGGCATGATGGTTACTTTGTACATTACCTCTATTGAGAGGTACACCGGCAAGGATCTAATTACCATTGGGTTGATCGACCGGCTGAGACGAGACGGTTTTAGGGTCGGCTATTTTAAGCCCATGGGGCATTTTCCCATCAAAGTGGAGAGCATGGTCACGGATAAAGACGCCTGGCTCATTCACAGGCTCTTTGAGATGGAGGATGCCATTGAACTCACATGCCCTGTCATCATCACCCAGGATCTGATCATGCAAAACTATGAACAAGATATCACAGGGTTAGGGGAAAGGATAGAAGGGGCCTTTAAGAAAATATCGGACCAAAAGGATATAGTGGTGGTAAGCTGCGACACCAATTTCAGTGATGGAAGCTCCTTGGGGCTGTCAGGCTCGCAACTCATCAAATTATTGAATGCCCATGCCCTGTTCGTGGAGCGGTATGAATCTCATTCTTGTATCGACTTTGTCTTAGAGATCAAGAAGGTCTTGGGCGGACCTATGATTGGCGTTGTATTCAATAAGGTGGAAGCCGTGTATTTGGAGGAGCTCAAGGGATTTGTTACGCCTTTCCTGCATCGCAGGGATGTGGAGGTATTCGGCTCCTTGCCCATGGATACTTCGGTAGGGTCTATCGGGGTAAGGGAACTTGTGGACCATCTGGGCGCTGATGTGGTCAGTGGCAAGGACAGGCTCGATCGCTCGGTGGAAAACTTCCTGGTGGGCGCCATGCAGGTGGACAAGTTCATAACGTACTTGCTGAAAAGACCTTCCTCGGCGGTTATTGTGGGTGGTGATCGCACAGACATTCAGCTTGTTGCCGCGGAAAATAATGCAACGTGCCTTATCCTATCTGGCAACCTCTACCCCAACGAAATCATCGTTGCACGGGCTGAGGCAAAGGGTGTGCCTATTCTGGTAGTCAGAGATGATACTTACACAGTAGCAAAGAATGTGGAGGCCATGGTTGGAAAGTTTAGCCTGGGGGAAAGGGAAAAGATAGACCATGGTATCAAGCTCGTAGATGAGGCGCTGGATTTCAAAAAGCTCTACAAGCACCTTAACCTTGAGTCTCAGTAAGGCGCCTTTCGCCGTGTAACAAGATGACCACTGGCTCGCAAAAGGGGCTGAGCTTTCAAACCCTGCCCACCCGGATCAAGGACAAATGTGGACGCATTATAGAGGTTCGGGCCTATGAGGCCGCAGATTACGAAGGCTTGAAGGCAATGTATGATACCTTTGAACCCAAGGGCCTGGAGGCTGGCTTGCCCCCCGCAGACGATCAAGCACGGGTCAGATGGCTCCAGCATGTGACCTCAAGCCTTTTCAATCTCCTGGCCCTACACAAAGGCCGTGTTATAGGGCATTGTGCCATTGATTTGGGCCGTGCGCCTTCGTGCCCGGAGTATTTGATTTTCATCCAGGAGTCATTCCGAGACCACGGCATAGGCACCAGGCTTTCTGAGGTTATGAAAGAGGTAACTAAGGAGGCTGGATGTGAAAAGGTTTGGCTGACCGTCCGTACTGCCAACACCTGCGCCATTAATGTCTTCAAGAAGGTGGGATTCGAGTTCTGCGGGGGCATTGAGATAGAGCGGGATATGGAGCTGAATCTTAAACGGGCTAAGGTGAGCTCTTAACCGTTCACGGTTCAGAGGTTCACGGTTCACGGTTTTAACCTCTGAACGTTGAACCGCTGAAGCTTACTACTTGGGGCATCATCCTTCTGATATCAGATAGTTAGGGATTTTCAACCGGGAACCGTGAACGTTGAACCGCTTAACCTAGGTCTAAGAGAGTTCGCAGAAGACAGGTCAGAGAGTTTCTTGCGCACGGCTTTCATATACAGTAAAGACTTCGTAAAGTTTAAGCCCCCGAAAGGCCATCCATGGCTCGTCGAAAGGAGTCATGCGACCTACCAATTATGCAAAAGCTTGCATCTGCTTGAGCACGATTGGATTCACATTTACGTGCCGAAACCTGCGGACGACGAAGAACTTTTCACCTTTCACACGAAAAAATATATTAGCCTCCTCAAAAAGGCGAACAAAGGTATCTGCGAAGAGGAATGGCTGAGATACGGTCTGGGTACCACTGAGTGCCCTGTGTATAAAGGGGTGTACGACTATCACGCCCTGGCAGCGGGGAGCACTCTTCTGGCTGTAGAACTCATTGAACGGAACAAAGCTGATATTGTGTTCAGTCCGACCGGAGGGTTTCACCACGCAGGCAAGGATTTTGCCTCTGGCTTTTGCTACATTAACGATATCGTCCTGGCCGTCAAAAAGTGGATGAGTGAAAGAAGGCGAGTCCTTTACATCGACCTGGATGCCCACCACTGCGATCAGGTTCAGGAGGCATTTTATAATACCAGCCGGGTTATGTGCATATCGTTCCACGAATCCGGCAAAACACTTTTTCCCTTCAAGACAGGCTTTGAAAACGAAATTGGAAAAGGCCGCGGCAAGGGGTATACGATTAATGTCCCCCTGCCAGAAAATACCTCTGACGACGAATTTTTGTGGGCCTTTGATAAAATCTTTTTGCAACTTGCGCAAGCTTTTAAACCAGATGTGGTAATAGCACTGCTCGGTACTGACGTATTGTTTTCTGATCCTTTTTCCCATTTACAGTTGACCAACACTTCGGTTATTAAAGCGCTGGAGAGTATCCTGCAAGTTTCTCCAAAGCTCCTGGCCCTGGGCTCTGGTGGTTACGTGCTGGAAAATATTGCGCGTACCTGGACGTTAGCGTGGGCGATCATGAACGGTCTGGGACCCACAGACGAGGACTCAATACCGTTTGGCGGTATGTTCTGGGGTGATGGGCTTTCTTCACTGAAGGATCGGCCCCATTTTGTGCCCGATGATGTCAAGGAGAAGGTCAAAAGTGAGGTACACAGGGTTGTCCATGCTATTGAAAATAGCGTGTTTCCTATTTTAAAGATAAAGGCGTAAAGGAAGCAGCGATTGTCGGTGAAGTTTGAAGGCATGGAGATTGCTTTGCTTCGCTCGCAATGACAGAAAAGGGGGTGTAATTCAAGACTGTTGGTTGCGCAACCACAGTAAAATCCCCCCTAACCCCC
>JAGMBW010000010.1 GCA_023129535.1 Desulfobacterales bacterium | reverse complement strand
TGCACATCCCGGGTAAATCGTTTTTTGTTCCAGGATCTGTACCTATTGCCAACATTACCTGCCCGGATTTCATGCCCTTTAACTCCTTTTTCATCTTGATGGTAGGCATGGGACAGCTCAGCCCTTTCAAATCAAGGGTTACATCTGGCGTTACATCGACCATTTTTTATCCCTCCTTTTGTCTTTATCTTTCTACATAACTACGCACGTATCTGTTTCTTCGTTCCATAGGACAAAGAAATACCAGATAATCATCACTCCGAGGATAATGATAAAGGCTCCCTCCCATCCCACATATTTCGGTAAGAAGACAGCCTTTCCAAAACTGAGTTCCCCGGCCCTTAGTTTAGGCCACAACCATGCCTTGGTCAAAGAATTGGAGATGGCCATAGTCACCATGGCTGCCCAGAGCTTTATCTGCCCTTCACCTACCCTCCAGAGTGTCCCACTACCACAACCACCTGCCAGGATCATTCCAAAGCCAAATATTATCCCTCCTACTATGCCTCCCCATCCTGCGTTGCTAAACACATAACGGGACTCACGCATAAAAATACCCCATCTATATTCTATTATCTTTTCTCTTATCCCAGTCATTTCGGAAACTTTAGCAATATAGGTGGCATCTAACCACTTGATCATGGCAACACCAACCATAACAATCAGGATAGAAAGGATGACAGACTGGGTCTTCTCGCTGTCACCCGTCATAAACGGGTCACGAAATGTTGCTGCAAAACAGAACCTTGAGCGGTGCATTACAAATCCTGACAGCAGTGCAATTGATGCAAGTATGCCATACTTTGTGTGGCTTCCGTACAAAATTGGCATAACAACGATTAAGAAAAGTAAAAACCAGCCCAGATAAGGTTGGACAGCTTTCCATGCAGCAGGGGGAGGGGGGAAGCTCACACCTTTACTTAAAACACTGGCAGGAACGTGCTCCATCTCCCACATTAAATATTTAAGGCCTAAAATCACACCGATGATAAGCCCAGCCCACATAACTAAACCACTCAGGGAGAAGGCAGCAAGCTGGCTATAGAATCCACCGATGTTACACCCACCCGCTATAACTGCAGAAAAGCCCATCAATGTACCGGCTATTGCCCCCTTGAGCAACTCAAACCAAGGAGGCATCCTAAAGCCAAAACTCCCGGATATTAAAGCTGCAGTGAATGCACCAAAGACAATGCCAAGGGCCATAATAGACTTTGGGTCTAACAGCGGGGAAACAAGTTTTTTGCCTTCATAGACACCGATTCCTGTTAGAAACCAATCTGCCCAGTTTCTATAACCACCTATCACCGCCCAGGGCTGCCCCCAGGTCCACATAAGGATGGCCAGGATAGCCAGAAATACCCCTCCGGCCCAAAATGGCCAATCGTCCTTAAATATTACCGTGTACATCTCCTTGACTTTTTCCATTTTCCGCTCCTTGCTTATTTTAGCAAGATTAGGCCTGCCCTAAAAACGTCATCTCCTCAGCCCTGGACATAAATTTTAAACTGTCCCTAACCATTTTTTTAGGGATTTGTCAAGGAAAATTAACTGACTGTGAATATTCTATTCCCCGGTCCAGAGAGTCGAATTTTGCCGTTTTCATGCGGACCCTTCCCCCAAAAGTCGATACAAAATTGAAAAAATGGATTATTTTTAGCATTTTTTGTTTTTTACTAACATCTTAAAATTATACAATATCCTTTAACCAAGTTAAATATCCTAATTTTGGAATGAAAATTTTTACTTGCCAAATATCGAAAATGTGCTAAAGGGATGTGGGACGAAAAATTGAGAATCCCTTAAAATAGAAAAAATAGTAAAAACAATTGGATAATAGATGGCAGTCGTCACCGCGGGTTGGAATCGCCCAGATGGCTGTCAACAAGAACAAAGGGACTCCTTGTCATGATTCTTAGCTGGCTGCATCTTGCGATTATTCTGTTTTTCGTAGCAGGCTTGGGCTTTGCCGGAGGACCGCTCATATTAAGTCTGTTCGTGGCTCCCAAAGCCAAGGGCGGTGATATAGGGATGCCGTACGAATGCGGCATACGACCCTACGGTAGTTCATGGATGCGCTTTGGCATCAATTACTATATCTATGCGCTTTTGTTTTTGGCCTTTGATGTGGATGTACTGTACCTTTATCCCGTAGGCGCCTTCTATCCGGACGCTGCAGGGCTTGCAGCCTTTGCCAAGGTGTTTGTTTTTCTGTTTGTGATGGCTTTGGCGGTTATTTATTTTTGGATGAAAGGAGTCTTTACGTGGCCACGCCGGATATCTTGAACCGAACGAAAGGCGAGATTGCGCCGCCTATCGTGCGGCTGAAGCTGGCCGACGAGATCCTGGATGTGTGTCGGGCCATGTCTTTGTGGCCCATGACTTTTGGGCTGGCCTGCTGCGCCATTGAGATGATGGCCACCGGCATGGCCAGGTTCGACCTTGCCCGGTTCGGGGCCGAGGTATTCCGGCCTTCACCCAGGCAATCAGATGTGATGATTGTGGCCGGAACTGTAACAAAAAAGATGGCCCCTGCAATCATCAGGCTTTATGAGCAGATGCCGGCACCCAAGTGGGTGATAGCCTTTGGCAATTGTGCCATTTCCGGCGGCCCATTCAAGTTCAAAGGTCAGTACGGCATTGTTGAGGGCGTAGACCATATCATCCCGGTGGACGTTTATGTGCCGGGATGCCCACCAAGGCCTGAAGGACTCCTTGAGGGACTCTTTCAACTCCAGAAAAAGATTACCGGACGTCGTTGGTGGCCCATGCCGCCGCAAGGAAAAAGCGCATGAGCGAACAATGGATGAAGGGGCTGAAGACATTATGCTCTGCCCGGTCTTCTTTTGAGAAAACCGGTCAGATATGGTCTGTTTTCCTGTCGCCGGAAAGAATCCTTGAGGCTGCCAGACGTTTGTATGATGAAGAGTATTTTATTGAGGATATAAGTGTTGTGGACACGGCAGACGGATTTCTGGTGGTCTATCATTTTGATCACTTTGACGGGTCCGCCCGGGTGGCGTTGCGCTGCCTGGTTCCCCACGATAACCCCAGGGTCCCGTCTATTGCGAGCGTGTTCACTGGCGCGGACTGGCACGAGCGGGAAAGCCACGATTTTTTTGGGATAGAGTTCACCGGCCATCCGAATCTTATCCCTCTTCTTTTGCCTGATGACCTCGGGTTCCATCCTCTGATCAAGGAGGAAAAAGCGAGAGTCCCCCTAAAAGACCTTATGGAACCTGGAGAGATTGTCGAGTGCGATCCCGGCTTCACACTATTTCCAGAAGAGGCAAAAGAAGCGGAGAGCGAAAAACCGGCTAAAGAAGCAACTCAAGGGAGCTAACGGACCGACCAAGGGTCTCGGATTGTGAAACAGCGATGACACGTCAGGCCGCAGCAGAACAGGTAGCAGGGGATTTTTACACCCGGCATTTTGTTGAACCAGGGCCCCGCGAGGACACCCTGATTTTGAACATGGGGCCGCAGCATCCGTCCACACACGGGGTGCTCAGGATAGTGCTTGAGCTTGACGGCGAATACATTCTCAGGGCCGAGCCTGTGATCGGCTATCTCCATCGTATGCACGAAAAGATGGCCGAGGTGAAAACGTGTCTTCAGTACATGCCGAACATGGGCCGGGTCGACTACCTTCACCCACTCGCCTGGAACTGGGCCTTTGTTGGCGCGGTGGAACGCCTGGGCGAGATCGAGGTGCCTGAGCGGGCCGAGTACATCCGGGTCATCACCGTTGAACTCAACCGCATCACCTCGCATCTTGTCTGGTGGGGGGCGTACATCCTCGACCTGGGGGCCTTTACCCCGATTATGTACGCATTCGATGACCGGGAATATCTCCTGGATCTCTTGCAGATACCGACGGGCTCGCGTCTGACATATAGTTTTTTCCGGCCTGGCGGGGTCTCGACCGATCTCACCGAGGATTTTCTGAAGGGCGTGCTGGAGTTCATCCCGTATTTCAGAAGCCGTTTGCCTATGTACAAGGACCTGGTTACAGACAACATCATCCTGCGCAAGCGAATCGAAGAAGTAGGCGTCATACCCCTTGAAGTGTGCAGGCGATACGGGGCCACAGGGCCGGTGCTTCGCGGCTCCGGTCAACCATACGACGTGCGCCGGGCTGAACCATATTCGGTATATGACAGATTTGACTTTGAGATTCCGACGGACGAGAAGCTTGATGCCATGGGCCGGTATCGGGTGCGTGTGGCCGAGATGGAGCAGAGCATGCGAATCATTGAGCAGGCAATAGAGGGCCTGCCCGAGGGTCCACATATTGTCAAGGGGGCGCCCAAACCGAAGTGGAAGGCGCCAAAGGGTGAGGCATATTTTGCAGTGGAAGGGGCAAGAGGGAAGATAGGAGTACATCTGGTCAGCAGCGGCAAGGCCAACCCTTATCGTCTTAAGCTGCGTTCCCCCACCTTTTCAAATATGAGCCTGTTCGCAGAGATCGCCCGCGGCACACTCTTGCCGGACGCCGTAGCCATCTTAGGGAGTCTCGATTTGGTTATCCCGGAGATAGATAGATAGTATGTATTGCGGATTGCGGATTGAAGCGGAGGTAAGTTTTTGTAGATGAGCATACCGATTATTCCTGTAGAGCTTATTCGAATCATTGTTGCATTGGGGGCCGTGGGCGCCTTTGTGGGGCTGAACGGGCTCGTGCTGGTCTATGTGGAGCGGAAAGTGGCCGGGCATTGCCAGAGAAGGCCGGGTCCTTTTGAGGTTGGGCCGCACGGGCTATTGACACCGCTGGCCGATGCCCTCAAGCTTGTTGGCAAACAGCTTTTTATGCCCACGGGTGCAGACCCATGGCTTTTCTGGCTCGCCCCGATTGTCTCTTTTCTCCCTGTGCTTCTCTTATTTCTTCCCATTCCCTTTTCTCCCGTGCTCACCGGCATGGAAGTCCACTTAGGGATTCTTTTTATCCTCGCCTTTTCCGGAATAAACGTCTTAGCCCTTTGCCTTGCAGGTTGGGGGTCGAACAACAAGTGGGCGCTTTTGGGAGCCGGCAGGGCCGTGGCCCAGTCCGTGGCCTATGAGATACCGCTTCTTCTGTCCCTTCTGGCCGTGATCTTTATGGTCGGGAGCCTTAATCTGTCCGAAATTGTCCGTTCCCAGGGGTCGTGGCCGTGGCAGTGGCATATCTGCACGCAGCCTCTCGCCTTTTTGATCTATTTTACCTGCGCTGTGGCCGAGGTAAACCGGAATCCATTCGATCTGCCCGAGGCCGAAAGCGAACTCACCGCGGGGTTCCATACGGAGTATTCAGGGATGGCCTTCGGTCTGTTCTTCTTGGCCGAATACATGAACATGATTATCGTCTGCAGCATTGCCACAGTGGTATTCTTAGGTGGTTGGCAAGGACCGTTTTTTTCTGGCGCCTTGTGGTTTTTCGCAAAGATGTATGCCCTTCTTTTTATCATTATATGGTTTCGTTGGACATATCCACGGGTACGTTTCAATCAGCTTCTCAATATTAACTGGAAGTGGCTGTTGCCGCTTGGCCTCGCGAATCTCCTGGTCACTGCCTTTTTGATGAAGATTTTTTAGAGGAAACATTTTTTTGAGTTGAGAAAACAATGGGTGCACTAAGAGAATCGTGGCAGAATATAGTTGATCTCTGGAGCCTGATCGTAGGCTTGAAGGTAACAGGGAAATATTTTTGCTACCGGCACAGAACGGTCCATTACCCGCGCAAGACCGTAGACAACATAAACACGTTCCGCGGGCCTCTCGAGCTGGTACCCAAGTCCAAGGATCCGACCAAGCCCAAGTGCATCGTCTGCATGATGTGTGCTACAAACTGCCCATGCGGCGCCATCACGCTGGTCAAAAAAAAGGCGCCCAAGCCGACTCCTGAGGAGCTGAAGGCCGAAGAAGAAGCCAAGGCCAGGGGAGAAAAGGTGAAGAAAAAGAAAGCGCCCAAAGAGCCGGCCAGGTTTATTCAAGATTTTTCGTTGTGCAGTCTGTGCGGGATATGTGTTGAGAATTGCCCTGTTGGATCGATTCGTTTTTCAAATGATGTTTACTTTGCCGTAACCAGGAGGGAGGATCTTGCCCTTGACCTGCTCGCTCGTTTGCGGGAAAGGGCAGGAGAGATGGAAAAGACCTTATCTGTTGAGCAAGAGGCATAAGAATGGAGGTTCTGGCTAAAATAGCTTTTGGTATGTATGCGCTCATTATCTTGTGCGGGGGCGCGGTGACCGTGACTGCCCAGAGCCTGGTCCGTGCCCTGATTGGGCTTATTGCAACATTGTTTGCTGTTGCAGGGATGTATCTGCTCCTTGCAGCGCCCCTGATCGCATTCATGCAGATCCTTATCTATGTTGGGGCAGTGTGCGTCCTGATCTTTTTTGCAATTATGCTTACCAGGGCATCAGGAGAAGGGAAGGAAGCAGCGACCCCAACGGCCAGGCCTGCCCATCAGTATGCAAACGCTGTGCTGGTTTTATTGGCGCCAGCGGTGTTTTTGTCCTGGGTGATTATAAGACATCCGGCAAAAAGCGTTCCTGTTCCGGCCAAAGTGACCGTGGCAGAACTTGGCAAGGGCTTGCTTGAACCTTACACATTGAGCTTTGAGCTGATCTCCGTGGTTCTTCTGGTCGCCATGGCAGGGGCCGTGCTCCTCATCTGGGAAAAGAGGAGGAAAGAATGAGCGCTCTGGCCTTGTATCAGCTTGTTGCCGTTATGCTTTTTTGCATTGGGATTTATGGTGTTACCTGGCGCAGAAGCTTAGTAGGTATGCTCATTTCAGTTGAGTTAATGCTCAATGGCGCGGGATTGTCGATTGTGGCTGCGGCCCAGCTTACGCCTGCAAGTGCGGTCCTGGGCCAACTCGCTACGCTCCTGGTCATGGGGCTTGCCGCGGCCGAGGCTACATTGGTCCTGGCTATTATTATTGTCATAGCAAGGCGTTTTGAAACAACCGAGACAGACGCAGTTCCGGAATTGAAGGGATAATCAATGACGCCCGTAACAGAGACAATTACAAGCGCGCGCCTCATTTTACCGATTGCAATTACGTTTGTGGCGCCTTTTTTGATCTGGCTTAACATAAAGAATGAAAACAGGCGCGAGGCGTGTTCTTTCATTGCTTCAATACTCACCTTTGTTGCGGTTCTTTCCATGGTGCCCGCTGTCCTGGACGGGAAGATCTTAAAATACACTTTGTTTACCCTTATGCCCGGCGTCACGGTCTCCTTTTGCGCGGACGGGCTTGCGATGATCTTTGCCTTGCTGTCCTCGTGCCTCTGGATCTTTACTACTGCGTATAACATCGGATACATGCGTGGCCTTAAGGAGCATGCCCAGACGCGTTATTATTTCTGTTTTGCAGTAGCTATTTTTGGGGCCCAGGGCGTGGCATTTTCCGCCAATATATTTACCATGTACCTGTTCTACGAAATCATCACAGTATTTACCTATATCCTGGTTGGCCACCACCAGGACGAGGAGGGCTATTACGGCGCCCGCAAATACATGGTGTATCTCACGGGCGCGGCCAAGCTCTTTTTGCTCCCTGCCGTGATACTCACCTACGTCCTTTGCGGTACCCTTGACTTTCATCTTGGCGACATTTCCAAGGGGATGTTTCCGGCAGACGCCAACCCGACGCTCGTGACCATCACTTATTGCCTTTTTTTCGTGGGACTTGGAAAGGCCGCGGTTATGCCGTGGCACAACTGGCTCCCTGGGGCCATGGTTGCGCCAACTCCGGTCTCAGCGCTTTTGCACGCTGTGGCAGTGGTCAAGGCCGGGGTCTATTGCGTGTCGAGAGTAATTCTCTCCGGCTTTGGCGTGGATACCATGCACAATCTTGGTCTGGGAATCCCCACAGCATACTTTGTTGCCTTTACCATTTTAGCTGCATCGATCATTGCCATTACCAAGGATGATCTCAAGGCGATGCTTGCATTTTCTACGGTGAGTCAGCTTTCCTATATTATCATTGGTGTGGCGATGCTTACCCCGATGGCCGTCCAGGGCGGGCTGGTCCATATCGCCCACCATGGTTTTTCCAAGATCACCCTATTTTATACGGCAGGGGCAATCTTTGTGGCCACAGGAACACGTTCGATCAGGCAGATGAGAGGGCTCGGCCGGCGTATGCCGTGGACATTTGCGGCGTTTGCGCTGGCGAGTTTGTCCATGATCGGTCTGCCGCCTGTATGTGGTTTTGTTAGCAAGTGGTACTTGATAAACGGTGCGATGAATATTGGCCAGTGGATCCTCTTTTCAGCCCTTCTTTTAAGTACAGCGCTCAATGTCGGTTATTTTGTTCCTGTGATCTTTGGGGCCTTTTTCAGGCGCCCGGTAGTCGATGTGGCCCAATACAAGGAAGCATCTCTCGCCATGGTGGTGCCCTTGTTTGCTACAGCCATTATTTCGGTATTGCTTGGTCTCTATCCGCAGGTATTTATGAATTTCGTTAACATCTTCGGCAAGTTTTAGGAAGGGGGCGCGGCATGAGAAACTGGCTTGGAGATTGGCTTGAGAAGACAAGGATAAAACACGCTAAGATCTGGATGGGTGTTTTTATCACGATTATGGCTGCCCTGGTGATATTCAACTTATTCATTCGTCCTCACCATGTTGAGTTTGGCTATGACGCGTACTGTGGATTCTGGGCGGTCTTTGGTCTGGGTGTGTGCCTGCTCATGGTCTTTGTGATGAAAAAAATCGTCCAGCCCTTTCTTGCGGGGCCGGAGGACTCTTATGACAGCAACGAATAGCTTTTTCCATCCGGCTTTTTTCTATATAGCCTTAGCCATGGTCCTGCCGTTCATCCGGGGCAGGTTTTACTATTGGCGGTGGCTGCTCCTTGTTCCATCGGTTGTCGCTATTATCAGTGTCATCTCCATGGACCACGGCACTTACATGGTTATCCCCTGGCTGGGTCACGATCTCATCCTTGGTCGAGTGGACCGGTTGTCGATTGTCTTTGCCCATGTCTTTGCCATTATGTCGCTCATCGGCTTCATTTATGGCTTCCACCTCAAGGAAAAGGCCCACCACATTGCAGCAACCCTTTATGTGGGTGGTTCGTTTGGCTGCGTATTTGCCGGGGACTATCTGACCTTGTTCGTGTTCTGGGAGCTCATGTCCATGGCCTCGGTCTTCCTTGTCTGGCTGCGTAGAAATCCGGTCTCTACCAGGGCGGGTTTTAGATATTTTTTCTTTCATGCGGTTGGCGGTCTCTTGTTGTTAGCAGGGCTCCTTTATCGTTATTATGCCGTTGGGACCTTTGCTTTCACGGCGGTCGATCCGTCGAATGCGCAATTCTACGACTATCTGATTATGGCCGGCTTCTGTGTCAATACGGCGACCATCCCGTTGCATGCCTGGTTGTCTGATGCCTATCCCGAAGCGACTGTGGCCGGCGCTGTTTTTATGTGCGCTTTTACCACCAAGACAGCAGTTTATGTCCTGGCGAGGGGGTTTTCAGGCTTTTATATCCTGGCAGTCATGGGTACGCTCACAGCAATCTACGGAGTGCTTTACGCCTCAATTGAAAATAATGCCCGGAGGATCCTGTCGTATCACATTATCTCACAGGTGGGATACATGGTCGCCGGCATCGGGATAGGCACGCTCATGACCGTTAATGGCGCGGTGGCCCATGCCTATGCCCACATTCTCTATAAGGGCTTGCTCTTTATGGGTGCAGGATGCTTGCTCTATGCCGCCGGCACGGCCAATCTTGATAAACTCGGCGGGCTTGTCGGGCGCATCCCCCTGGTCATGATCGGCTACATGGTCGGTGCGGTCTCCATCTCCGGGATGCCATTCTTTAACGGCTTTATCAGCAAAACCATGACGATCGCCGGGGCCGCTCATGCGCACTATACGTGGCTCGCCATCGGCCTGGAAGTAGCGGCTGTAGGCACATTTCTTTCAGTAGGGATCAAGCTTCCGTACTTTGCGTTCTGGTCCAAACCTATATATAAGGGCGAACTCAGGCCGATTCCCATAAATATGTATATTGCCATGGGTATAGCCTCGGGATTGTGTATACTCCAGGGTGTATACCCGAATGTGCTCTACAACCTTTTGCCGTACCCTGCCGAGGCGATGAAATACCACCCTTACACTGCGTGGCACCTGGTTCAATCATTTATGCTGCTCAGTTTCACGGGCCTCGGTTTTTACTTTATGCGCACAGTCATTGCTCCGCATCCCGGGCGCAATCTTGACTTTGACGTTCTTTACCGTCTTATCGTAAATACCTTTGCGTTTATCATCTGCAAGCCTTTAGCCTGGATGGACAATATCTGGACAAACGTCTACCGCATTTTCGGCATGCGCGGCCTCTTAGGGCTCGGGACAGGAACAAAATGGTTTGATCTAAAAGGGATCGATCTTGTAGTAGATGGCACTGCGTACACTGTTGGCGACATCGGCGGAGTTTCGGCTAAGGCGCAAACCGGCCGCCTCCAGGATTACTTGGCATGGACGGTCATTGTGGCGTTATGTGTGTTTGCCATAGTCTGGTGGTTGTAATATGGAAGGTTTTCCAGTACTCACAATCCTGATATTCTTCCCGCTCCTTGCCGGGGTGGGTCTTCTTCTCATACGCAACTTAGAGACGATTCGTATCTATACATTGGTGGTGTCGGGAATTGAGGTGTTGTTAGCGATCCCACTCCTTGGGTTTGAGTTCGGAACGGCCGAATTCCAGTTTGTGGAATGCGTGCCCTGGGTCTCTGAATGGGGACTTCAGTATTATCTGGGGACTGACGGCATCAGTGTTTTGATGGTGTGGCTTACTATTGGTGTGCTCCCTCTATGCGTGCTCTGTTCATGGACCTACATTGAAAAGCGCGTCAAAGAGTTTCATTTTTGTCTCCTCTTTATGACCGCCGCATGCATGGGTGTATTTGTTGCCCTTGATTTTGTGTTGTTTTTTGTATTCTGGGAGGCGATGCTCATCCCGATGTATCTCCTCATTGCGGTTTGGGGCGGGCCTGAGCGGCGGTATGCATCCCTCAAATTTTTCCTGTTCACCTTAGCCGGAAGCACACTCCTGTTTGTTGCGATCATTGCGTTCCGGATCGCTGGTGACACCTTCTCCATTCCGGAATTGATGCAAAAGGAGTTCTCATTCAGGTTCCAGCACTGGGCGTTTTTGGCAATGGCCATAGCATTTGCTATCAAGGTGCCCATGTTTCCGGTGCATACCTGGCTTCCAGCCGCGCACGTGCAGGCCCCGACTGCAGGAAGCGTGTTCCTGGCATCCATTCTATTGAAAATGGGGGCATACGGGTTTTTGCGGTTTTGCTTGCCGCTCACACCTGCGGCGAGCCAGTATTTTGCGCCCATGATGATTGCAATTTCGATTGCCTCCATCCTGTACGGCGGAGCTATTGCGTTCGGGCAGACCAATATTAAGAAGCTGATCGCCTATTCCTCGGTAGGGCACATGGGATTCGTGACCCTGGGTATCTTTCTCTTTAACTTGCGCGGCGTGGAAGGGGCGCTTTTCGTCATGCTCAATCACGGGATCACCACGGGCGGCCTCTTTATGTTAATCGGCACAATCTATGAGCGAAGCCACAGCCAGGAGATAGGCGACAACCTGGGACTTGGGAAATACCTTCCAGCGTATATCGGTTTCATGGGCCTGTTCGCCTTTTCCGGATTTGCCTTCCCGGGCACATGTAGTTTTGTGGGCGAGATGTTAGTGCTCATCGGCGCATTTTCGAAAAATCCCTGGATCGGCGCCATAGCCGTCCCCGGCGCTTTGCTGGCCGCTGCGTATATGCTTCGCCTGCTCCAGAAGATGGCCTGGGGCCAGCCCTCAAGCGTAAAAGGATGGAAAGACTTAAATTTCCGCGAATGGACATATTACGTGATCCCGGCCGTGTTCGTCATATACATCGGCCTTGCTCCAGGCGTCTTTTTCAAGATTATGGACCCGTCGGTAGAAAAGTTGATCAACGATTTCAAGAGAAAGTCGGTAATTGCGGAAACCGTTCAAGTCGCCATGCCTGAAAAGATTCAGACGCTGGAAGAAAATGCCACCGTTCACAGGCGGCATAACTCGGCTGTATCACAATCCGATATCGAGCTTGTCATTGCGAGCCTCCGGCCTGTAGGGGCCTACGCCCCGGAAGGCAAAGCGAAGCAATCTCCTGTTTTCAGTACAGAGATTGCGGAGCCTGTTCCGAGCAAAGCGAGGAATCTCCTACGTTCCTCGCAATGACGATAGAGATAGACACCGTAATTACTTACAACAGACATAGTTAAGTGGTTGAGTAGTTGATTAGTTAAGTGGTTATCATTCTTATTTTCCGACTCAACAACTCAACGACTCAACTATTTGACGATATCTGAATATACTGATTTAACATGCTTATTTTCCGACTCAACGACTCAACGACTGAACTATTTGACGATCTCTGTACAAGAAAATAATCGTCCGTAAACGACCAAGGAGTGTTTGACGTGGAGTTCAAACTGATCGTTCCTGAATTGTACCAGCTTTTGCTTATCATGGCCCTGTTTATCCAGAGCATTGGCAGCAGGGACTGGAAGCCACGTGTTGAGCAATGGCTCCCCTGGTTCGCAGGGTTTGGCGTCCTGGTTGCTCTTGTGTCTCACAGTCTGCGCGGCCTCCTTTTCTATAACGCCTACCAGGTGGACGGCCTGTCCCAGTTCTTCAAGATTGCTATAGCGTTTGGTTTTGCCGTGGCCGTGCTCAATGCAACCCGGCAGCCGACCTTAGAGGAGAAAAAGCGTAGCGATTATTTCCTGTTTATGGCGTTGAGCGCCTGGGGGTTGATGCTCCTTACATCCACAGTGGAGCTGATCACCATCTATCTTGCCCTTGAGCTCGCCTCTTACAGCCTGTATGTAATAGTGCCGCTCAGGTTCAATGACAAAGGCGCGGCAGAAGCCGGCATCAAGTATATCCTTTTTGGCGCAGTTGCCACCGCCATTGCGCTGTACGGCTTTTCATACATCCTGGCAGCCCAGCACACCACCTATTTGGCGGATTTGGCGTCCAAGTCGTGGTCCTGGGCAGATTCGCCCATGGCTGTTATGGGGCTGACGTTTTTTCTTTGCGGGATGTTTTACAAGCTGGCCCTGTTCCCGTTTCATTTCTGGTGCCCGGACGTTTATCAGGGTACGAGCAACGAGACTGCAACCTATGTCGCCACCCTGCCCAAGCTCGGGGCAGTAATCATCCTGGTGCGCTTTGCGAGTTTGCTCAAACCTGGCCTTGAGATCACGACCATTCTGGCCGTGTTGGCCGCAATGTCCATGACCTACGGCAATTTAGCCGCCCTGGCCCAAAAGGACATAAAGCGGCTGCTCGGTTACTCCTCAGTCTCTCACGCCGGATACATCATGGTGGGACTGGTGGCCGGCACAGCCCAGGGACTGGCTGCGGCCGCCTTTTACGCCATGGCCTATATCCTGATGAACCTGACCTGTTTCTGGGTAATCTGCCGGTTAGCAACAGACGGCCGGAATCTGGAACTGAATGATTTGAACGGTCTCTACAAGCGGGCGCCCGGCCTTGCCCTTATCTTAGCCATCGGAGCGTTTGCATTGGTGGGCATGCCGCCTACCGTCGGCTTTATCGGCAAACTCTTTTTGCTCACCGCGGCCTGGGACCATGGCTACAACTGGCTGGTTATCATCGCCGCAGTCAACGCCGCTATTGCGATTTATTACTATTTAAGTCTCGTCCGGCATTCCTACACCAAGGAAGAACCGGAAAGATCCCTCCCGCCCGCTCAGCCCGAGCCCGTCTTCAGCTTGTTTTGGGGCGGCGTGCTCGCCGCATTAGTCCTGTTGGTTGGGATCATACCCAGCCCTGCCTTTGACTTCGCTGTTAGCGCAGGCAAGGCTTTGCTTCCGTAAAATAACGTCTCGGAATTTCTACAACCTATGGAAATTCCTACGACTTTAGTCGAGTGGTTAACTAGTCGAGTCGTCGAGTGGTAAAGTCCTTGAACCCCTGGCCCAGACGTGGATTTATCAGCTTGTAGCCTATATAGTAAGCATGAGCGCCAGGGCGGGCACTTGACCAATCAACAACTCGACCACTCGACCAGTTCGAATCTTACTAACTCCCCCCGTAGTGTAATCCCGGCTCACCCTCCCCTGTCCATTGACATTCTGCACACAAATATGTACCCTCCATTACACAATCTACTTCGCACACCACCACATCTGTCGCCCAGCGCTTTCTGCACCAAAGTCCCGTAGTTTTCCCCCTCCCTTCTCACTTTTCTTGACACGAATATGTAAATTGCGTAAAATCTGAGGCATCGTTCATTTCTCAGTTTACACTTTATAAGCGCTCACGAAGGTATTGCCTACCACGTCATTGCGAGGAGCGAGGCACGAGCGACGTGGCAATCTCAGTAGTTCCAACGAGATTGCTTCGCTTCGCTCGCAATGACCGTATGGTATATTATTCTTGCTATAACCGCTAAAGTGTAAACTACTTTTAGCTTGATATGAAGGATGCCAAATCTGATTATCAAACATTACAGGGAGGTTCAGCTTATGGAAAAGCGTATAACGGCTACTCAAGCTGTGAGAGACTTTTCAGAAGCCATTGCCCTTGGTTTTTCAGTGGCAACTTTCGATAAAAGGCATTTTGAGAGGATTGAAGGGCTTAAAATCGAAATATTGCATTAGACAGGATTTACAGGATGGACAGGATACATAACACAGAAAGGATATACATCTCTCAAAAAACCTCCCCTGCACAGGTTGCAGGATATCTTACTTCAACTCAGGGGTGGGGCAATTTTACGTTATCACGGTGGGTCAGTTTTGGGTTGACATTTACATGGGGATGCCAGAGAGGGCCAGGATATCTTCAGCGCTGTCCATGCAGGCTATAATCTTGCCCTTAAATATTGAACCGCAAAAGCGAGCGCATTCCCTGCAGCTTCCGGCGGGGTTAGCGAGCGAATCTGAAAATGGCAAACTTCCTGACGGTCGAAGATTCCCTGCAGCTTGCTGCAGGGATCTTCAAAAAAGGCTTTGGGAGGCCCGTCCTGTTGAACAGGAAGTAG
>JAGMBW010000001.1 GCA_023129535.1 Desulfobacterales bacterium | reverse complement strand
GGTTGCGCCTGACGGCTTGAAAACATCACACTACGTGTCCAATATTCCAATTGGGGCGAAGCCCCTAAGTTCTCAGGGCTAATGAGAAGCCTCAGCAGTTCGCATAGTTTTCAACATGCTCCAGACGTCATTCATTCTCTTCTCAAGTTGATCGGTCTTGGCTGCCGTCTCGGTCAATTGCTCCTTTAAATCAAGCTTGATCAGTATTTTTTCCTGCGTAGTTTCCAGTCGGCGCATGGATTCGGCAAAGAGGTCGAATCTTCTATCGATGGTTTCGAACCGTTTATTCATTTCCTGGTGCAGTGCTTCGAATCTTCTATCAACGGCCTCGAACCGTTTATTCATTTCCTGGTGCAGTGCTTCGAATCTTCTATCAACGACTTCGAACCGTTTATTCATTTCCTGGTGCAGTGCTTCCAGCCGTTTATCGACGGTTTCGAATCGTTTATCGATTCTAATAAATTCTTCACCATGATGCTTAAGCTCGACGTTAATAGCTTTAAGCTCAGGAACTAATAGATCCTGAATAGCAGAACGAAAACTACCTGCAATTTTTTCAACATCGACCATCTTTTTTTCTCCTAAGATTTGCTGTGTTTGAAAATGTTTGCATATATTTAAAAAAATATCATCATATCCATCATCTGTCAAGCCACTTAGGAAACACAGGAAATTGCCGAAAAAGTATCCCTTTCCGTTTCAACAGGGAATTTTTGATCCATCTAAGAAAATGGTCGTGAGAATGGTGGCTTCCGTGGCTTCCAAAGAAGAAATATTACAAAATGTAAGGTTTCAAAGCGAAATCCCGCTTCTTTATTTTTTCCTTGACATGATTAAGAATAAGATTATAATAAAGCTGTTCTTAATATTATTAAAGTCGTAGAGATTTCGCAGTTGAGTTAGACCCCAGTACGATGGTCCCCACCTACGGGGCAGGCAGGATTTACTGGATTTGTTGGATAACCTGCAAGACCTTAACAATTCCGGGTGGTTAGTCGTGTTTGTGGATCGAGAAGCGGAATTGGACATTATGAGTAGCCTCTACCACAGAGATAGTGCCGTCCTTTTTATCCTTTACGGCCGACGTAGAACAGGAAAAACCACTTTACTGAAGAAGTTCATTGAAGACAAGACAAGCAGCATATATTTTTTAGCCGACACCCAGGTCGAACAGGAAAACATAAAGCGGTTTAGAGTAATGGCCTCGGCTGGACTGGGAGACAGATCCATAGATGACCTATCGCCTTCTTGGGAAGGGCTGTTCAGATACATTGCTTCTTTCGCAAAGAGGCAAGAGAGAAAAACGGTTATTATCATAGATGAGTTCCAGTACCTGGTAAAATCTAATCTCGCGATACCTTCTTTATTTCAAAGACTATGGGACGAGTACTTAAGAAAAAGCCGCGTCATGCTCATTCTATGTGGTTCCCTCCTCGGCATGATGTACAAATCCACACTGAGCTACCAGAGTCCCCTTTATGGCCGGCGTTCTGGAGAACTACTCATGAAGCCGATGAGCTTTTATGGTTTTCGAGATTTTTTCCAAACAGATAGTTTTGAGAAGCTATTGGAGATATACAGTTTCACCGGTGGAGTGCCCCGCTATATTGAGGAGGTGAATGAAAAGTTATCTGTAGAGGAAAACATTCATAATAACATTCTGGCCAAAGGGAGTCCTTTTCTGAACGAACCCAAATTTATCCTGTCCCAGGAGATTGATGCACCCGCCACCTACTTTTCTATTCTTTCCTCCATAGCCCACGGTGAACATAAAGTGGGGGGCATTGCAAAACGGCTGGAAATAAAGGTCCAGGGATTGAATAAGTACCTTGAAACGTTAAGAGAACTTGATCTTGTTGCGAGATATGTCCCCATAACAGAAAAAAATCCGCACAAGAGCAAAAAAGGACTGTACAGAATCAAGGACAATTTTTTCAGGTTTTGGTTCCGATTTGTTTTCCCCAATATGTCCCACATTGAACTGGGAAATTATGAACTTGTTCTTGAAAATATTCGCCGGAATCTTGGCCTGTTTTGTTCTTTTGTGTATGAAGATGTTGCCCCGGAAATAGTACAAAACTACATAAGGACCGGGGTTATTAGCAAGAGCTTTACTTCATTTGGTAAGTGGTGGTCCAAGGATGCGGAGATTGATTTGATGGCGATGGATATCCACTCTCGCAACATACTGGTTGGCGAATGCAAATGGACTAATCAGCCCGTATCTTATGAAGAGTTCAAGAAGCTAAAGAGCAAGACTTTGCTTCTTCAAGAAGCCCTTCCAGTCAAGAATCCACAGATTACCTATGCTCTGTTCAGCAAGAAAGGTTTTTCAAGGGAAATGATTTCCAAAAAGTCAGAGGACCTATTACTATTTGACCAAAATAAGCTGCTATAATATTTCGGACTAATCCGATTTTGTTGCCTATTCCGGTGAATTCAATGTGGATTTTGTGACGGGAGATAAGGGCAGGCCCATCGAATCCACGCTGCTATTGGATCACAAGCACAGCTTTCCGGTCAACTCATCCGTGTCAATCGCCCCGCGTCATGAAATGAGACGAAGAAGTGGTCAAGGTGTCACTGACGTTCATCGGGTTTTCTTGGCCCCTGAGCTGCTATAAGGTCAATTCGGCCTGAGCTCAAAGATTTTGTCATGACCCTTCTCGGGCTTTGCGGCCATTCTACCACGCTCCTCCGCCTGGCAAATCCTTCAACTTCTATCGTCATAAAATTGACTTTTCTGCCCAGTCGTTATTCCGCCCAAGTGTATCTCCTTGAAATAGTTGCTAAAGATAGGATAGTGCGCGTTGGCATAACTCTTGCGGAAGTTCCAGTCAAAATTGAAGTCGGGGAAATGCGTTATGTCTTCTCCTACCTGCTGGCACACGAAAGTAAAGAGGCCTCGGCTTTAAAACAGCACGATAAGAAAAGGCTCAAGCTTGCAGCACGTTACTGGCAGGATCTCTGTGTAACCCAAGGGGGCGGAGCCCGCCTCGCCTGAGCGAAATTAAGGCTCGCGATGGCGGGCAGGCCTGCACACGGGGGAAAGTTGGAGAATCGGCCCGTTGGGCCTTGAGGATAGAGGCATAGAGCAAAGCGCATGGCGCAAAGCTTTTTTGGGCTCTTACTCTATGCGCTATGCCCTCAAACGAAGTGCTCGTCAAGTGAAATGCTCCTCAAACCTTTCAGGTGCTCCTCAAACGCAGTGGTCCTCTATCATTTTCGCCATGCAAGAAAAGAATCTCTTAACCATAAAACAGGTCAGTCGACGGCTGAACATACCAAAACCCACGTTGCGTTTTTGGGAAAAGGAGCTGGACGGCATTATAGTTCCTCTTAGGAACAACGGTGGACAGAGGCACTACACCCCTGAGAACATCGCCATCATTGAGGAGATAAAAAAATTAAGAAAAAAGGATTGAGCTTGGCCGATGTTAAGAGGAAGCTCACCAATAGTAGTAGAGCGCAAGGAGACCATTCAAATCCCGGGAAAGTTGACCTTCTGGCGGACAGGATAGCGGAGGTTGTAAAGTCTGAGGTTTATAGGTTTTTTGAAGGGGAAGCGGAATGATTCTTTCTTATTTCTGCCGCAGACGCACACAGACTTACGCGGACAAATAAAAACTTTGCCTTTTGCTGCTTACGGCATCACGGCCATTGAATAGAAAATTTCTGAGATGGATAATTGATGGTCAAGATGAATTTACTCAAGAAGCTTTTAACACCCAACAGAACAATGTGCAGATTGGGCATGAAGTCAATCAGAGTTTCATCAATAGTGATTACAGGTTCTCCCTGAAAGTTCATAATGGTGATGCTGGTTGTATGGAAATAAGCAGTCGTCACCCCACTTCCTGTTTGAATCGTTCGCTCAACTCCAGCCTGGAGATTATGACCCAAAAGCGAGGCGTAAGATGCTGGAAGTGCGCATTCATCAGCCCCAGTATCAATCAAGCCATAGGCGTTTTGGCTCAATGCGGTGGCGGAGTTGGTGATGCGGATGGGAAGCCAGGGGCGTGGAGCACCACCCGGTTGAATACACGTGAATGGAAAGTCGCGTATGGGCATCAGTATATGTGAGAGACCTTGTTATCGGGGACAAAGACTAACACTGCACTTGGATGGCCCTTTGAAGAAGCCTCTTCCATAACATGTTTTGGATCGGTACCATGGGCTACCACGGTGGTATCCTTAAACGACTTTAAGGCCACGTACTTATCAACATATTCGTTTGTCCTTAATAAAACGTTTTCTTTTTCCATATGATGGTCCTCTCCATGAAAAATGTTATTTTTTCGATGCTTGTAGATAATTTAGTCGATAGAAGGGTTCAGGTCAAGGATTTTGTATGTCCCGCAACACAAATCCACCGCACCTGCAACAGGCTGAAATGATGAAGGATGCGAGCAGTAGTTCTAGTTCACCGGACGAAAAATATTTGACAGGATAACAGGCCTGCCCTGGTGCGACTTACATAAGACATACTTTGGCCGCTGTAGTATTTCCGACTTGGAGCGGTAGACGATAACCATGCAAATCCAGGTCTGGGCCAGGGATAGACATGATATAAATCCAGTTAATCAAAACTATTTATCACAACTTGAAGGAGGTAATATGGAATATAAAGACGTGACGGAAACAATTATCGGCTGTGCTTATCGTGTTTATAATAAAATGGGTTTGTTTATCCTGTCTGAGAATAGCTGAACAATTACAAAAAAACTATGTTTTTCTTACAACAATAGCTCATCCAATTTTGTCAAGGGCGAGCGATAACCAGTGTCAATCAACTCCCCCAATAAGCGGTTGCCTTCAGATAGTGCGATATGCCCTTTTTTCGCCAGCACCGCCAGGATGCCAATCGTTCCAGTGTGGGGAATACCCAATTTTCTACACCACTGCCTTGCATCTTTATCATCGGTTGCAAGCCTATACCCTCTTTCTACAGCCACGGCCACACATGATGCTTCGCCTTCGCCCAAGCGAGCAGTCAATCTGCGAAAGTGTCCCAGTTCGGGGGACGTCAGAGCCAGGTTCTTCAGCCATTCCCAATCGCAAGGAGGTATCCTGCCGATAGCCACGCCAACCTGCATTTCGCGAAACACATGCTCAGTTGTCACCACTTCCTCGAGAAAAGCCTGGCGCACCAAGTCAGGTCGTCGAAGTGTTGAGAAATTGGAGAGAATTGTGTTATCGAGCAGGATGGTCACGGCTGCTCACTTTTTTGTGACTCAATGTTCCAGGCTTCAATAGCGGCCATCTCAGCCCTGGCTTCTTCGACAGTATCTGGGCCAATGCGCAGGGGGATACCTTGAGCGATAAATCGCTCCTGCAATTCGAGACGGTGCATCCCCAGCAGTTCAGCAGCTTTGCTTAGATTTATTTCCTCGTCCAGGTATGCTCCAATGACCACGGACCAACGCAGGTCTGACTGCCGCTCGAGCATCTCTTCCAGTGCCTGGTCAACCATTTCTGGCTGGTACCGCCTGAGTTTCAATAGTTGTTCCATGGTCCAGGACTGAATAGCCATGTCACCAACCTCCTTCTCAGTGTTAGCCGCCTGCCTTTAACTTGACTGGCAAGGGGGTAAAGCTAATCGAATTCAATGAGCTATAAGAATTGTAAATCGATAGATTAGTCGATAAACATGTATAGGTCAAGGATTTTGTGTGTCCCCCAACGCACATGCGCCAAACCTGCAACAGGCTGAAATGATGAAGGATGCGAGCAGTAGTTCTATCGAAGCTTCGCCTTCCCGGCCCGTACCGGCCCGGGCAAACCGACAAGTTGATGAGAGTGATATCTCATTGCCTGTTGCACCATGCCCTATGCCCCATGCTCTCTGCCCCATGCACCATGCTCCATGCCCTCTACCCGGCAAATCCTTCAACTTCTATCGTCATAAAATTGACTTTTCTGCCCAGTCGTTATTCCGTCCAAGCGTATCTCCTTGAAATAGTTAATAAAGATAGTATCGCACGAGTTGGCATAACCTTTGCTGTAACTTTTGTGAAAGTTAAAGTTTGGCGAGATGCTTCCGATTATCAAATCGCTTCGCGGTTTTATACAACGCGGCCTCTGGCCCGTAGGGCCTACGCCCCGGAGGGCCACGCCGCTCAAAAAAGGAAGTTCGTATACTATCAAGCTAAAATGGGACTCGGCATGTAACCCAGGGGGGCGGAGCCTGCCCCGAGGGGCGTTGGAGAATCGGCCCGTTGGGCCTTGAGGTTAGAGGCATAGAGCAAAGCGCATGGCGCAAAGCGTTTTTTTCTTGCTCTTTCGCTTTTTCTTTCTCTTTTCTCTTTGCTCCATGCTCCATGCTCCATGCTCTATGCGCCTTGCGCCCTGCGCTATGCTGAGCGAAACGCTCCTCAAACGAAGTGATCGTCATATCCGCCTCGGCCACCCTGGAAGGTGACTCACATGCATGACCTGACCGCACTGTACAGACAGGAACTGAAAAATTATAAGCACCTGCTGGAGTTAACCCATCGGCTTCAGAAGGTTGATGAGTTCGAAAATCCCCAGGACTTGGAGACCATTCTTGCGGAAAGAAAAAAGACACTGGAAAAAATTTCCGCCTTCGAAGAGAGGATAGAGGCTCTTAAGGAAAATATAAATGATCTATCCGCCAGGGAACAACAGAGGCTCGCAGGAATTACCAATGAAATCAGGGAGACCATCAAGGAGATTGTCGGCCTGGATGAAAGAATTGGGGCAAAGCTTAGGGCAGAAAAGGATGACGTGTCTCATAAGCTTTCAAAGGTTAGACACGGACGCAAGGCACTGAAGGGATATGCCCCCCGCCGCACCATTCCCAGATTTCTGGACAAGAGATTCTAATCTAAGGGTTCGCCCAAAAATAACTTCGC